>NZ_JAMFRV010000650.1 GCF_026224925.1 Pseudomonas sp.
GCCTGCAGATCGACAATGTTCGCGCCAAAATCGTCGCCAGTACCGTGAATGCCCCCAAGGGCGCGATCAACGGACCTCAGCAGAATCTCACCGTTTACGCCAACGACCAGATCCTGGACGTGGTGCCGTGGAACCAGTTGGTGGTCGGATACCACAACGGCGCCGCGCTCAGGGTCCAGGATCTGGGCGAAGCCATCCAGGACGTGGAGAACAACCAGATCGGCGCCTGGGCGTTCCCGGGAAAGGCCAATACCGATCCTACCCTGAAGGGCGGCCAGAGCATCCTACTGATCATCTACAAACTACCCGGGGCCAACGTCATCGATACGGTGAACAAGATCATGAAGGCGTTGCCCGGCCTGCAAGCCAATATTCCGCCGGCTATCGAGATTCATGTTCTGGCGGATCGGACCCAGACGATTCGCGCTTCGGTCAAGGACGTTGAGACCACTCTGCTGATCACCATCGTGCTGGTGGTGGCGGTGATCTTCCTGTTCCTACGCGATATCCGCGCCACGCTGATCCCCAGCGCCATGATCCCTTTGGCCCTATTGGCAACCGCAGCGGTGATGTTGCCGCTCAACTTCAGTCTCGATAATCTCTCGCTGATGGCCCTCACCATTGGCGTGGGTTTTGTGGTGGACGATGCGATCGTCATGGTCGAGGTGATATGGCGGCGCATCGAGACGGGCGACACACCCATGGAGGCCGCCCTGGCCGGCTCCGGTGAAATCAGCTTTACGATTCTGACCATTTCAATTTCGCTGATTGTGGTGTTCACGCCATTGATGTTTATGGGCGGCGTGGTCGGTCTGCTAATGCGTGAGTTCGCTGTCACGCTCAGCGCGGCGGTGCTTCTGTCGCTCGTCTTTTCGCTGACCTTGACGCCGATGCTATGCGCCATGTTCCTCAAAGCGCCCAAACCGCCCTCGAACCTCATTACCCGAATGCTGGAAAAGGGTTTCCTCAATTTGGAAGACAGCTATGCGCGCGGTCTCGATGCGGTTCTGCGCCATCAACTGGTGACGCTGATCGTATTTTTGTTGACCATGGCGGCAGCGGTCTTGCTTTACAGCACGGTTTCCACCGGCTTCTTCCCGCAGCAGGATACGGGCTTTCTCAGCGGAGTCATGATCACTGCCCAGAACGCCTCCTTTACTAAGACCAAACAGAAGGTACAGGATGTCGCCAAGGTCTTGACCCAGGATCCGGCTGTCGCTGGGGTAGCCATCTCTATCGGTTCGGCGAGCACCAACCAGGCGAACCTGAACATCGCCTTGAAGCCCAAAGCCAGCGGCCGGAAAGCGACGGCCGAAGAAGTCATTACCCGACTGCGTCCGAAGTTGGCGGTGCTGGTCGGGGTACAAACCTATCTCCAGGCGGCACAGGATATCAACGTCGGCGGTCGAGTAGGACAGGCCCAGTATCAATACACCCTGGCCGATTCCGACTTGACCGAATTGAATACCTGGGCGCCCAAGCTGCTCGCCGCGTTAAAACAGGTTCCGGATCTCACGGATGTCAGTTCGGATCAGCAATCGCAGGCCGCTGCGGTCAGCCTGACTATCGACCGCGATGCTGCAGGGCGGTTCGGCATCTCCCCGACGGACATCGATACGGCGATTTACGAAATGATCGGGCAGAATGAGGTCACTCAGTACTACACGCAACAAAATAGCTACCACGTGATCGTGGAGGCGCCACCCGGGCTGCAGGCCACCCCCGACCTGTTCAATTCGGTATATCTGCTCTCGCCGATTACCGGGCAGACCGTCCCGCTGTCGGTGTTCGTGAAGGTCGATCCGACAATGACGAGCAACCTGACGGTCAGCCATCAGGGCGAATATCCAGCGGCAACCTTGTCGTTCAATCTAGCCCCGGGCGTGGCGCTAAGCCAGGCGACGCAAGCTGTGCAGGATGCACGCGACAAGCTGGGTGCACCGCGCACCCTCAATGGCGCCTTTCAAGGAACGGCTCAGGCCTTCCAGCAATCATTGGCCACTGAACCTCTGCTGATCGGCGCAGCGCTGCTGGCCGTGTATGTCATTCTTGGCGTGCTCTACGAAAGTTTCCTGCACCCGCTGACCATTCTTTCGACACTGCCCTCGGCGGGCCTGGGCGCCTTGCTGGCACTGATCGCGGTGGGCCAGAATCTCAATGTGATCGGCATCATCGCCATCATCCTCTTGATCGGCATCGTCAAAAAGAACGGCATCATGATCGTCGATGTCGCGCTACGTCTTGAGCGCGAGAAGGGACTGACCGGCGAGGAAGCGGTCCGTCAAGCGTCGTGCCAGCGCCTGCGGCCTATTCTGATGACCACTGCCTGCGCGGCGCTGGGGGGTATTCCGATGATATTGATGAATGGCACCGGCTCCGAGTTTCGCCAGCCGCTGGGCTATGCCATCGTTGGTGGACTGATCGTGTCGCAAGCACTCACCCTGTTCACCACACCGGTGGTGTACATCTATCTCGATCGGCTGCGTGGGCTGCGCAGCAAGCCAGCGGCCACGCCCGAACCAGAGCCTAGCGCCTAGGAAATACCGTCATGATTCCCGTGCGCGCCGGCTATCTACGTCTCACTCTGAGCTTTGTGTTCGCAGCGTTGACTTTGTCTGCATGCTTGGTAGGCCCTGACTACCAACGTCCCAGCGTAGCTACTCCACCTTCATTTAAAGAAGCAGCCGGCTGGGTACCCGCGCGACCGGCGGACGCTATCGACAAAGGCGCATGGTGGAGCGTGTTTGACGATCCGGTGTTGGACGGCTTGGAACGGCAGGTCGAAATCTCAAACCAGACGCTCGCCGCAGCCGAAGCTGCTTATCGTGAAGCTCGCGCCATCGTAGCCGAAGATCGGGCCCTGTTGTTTCCGACTGTGGGGCTTAGTGGTTCGCCGACCCTATCGAAGTCCAGCAGCAGCATGAATCGCGGCCTGAGCGCAACCGCCTTGTCGACGGCCGGCGTGGTCACCCGACAATATCAAGTCGGTGCGCAGGCAAGTTGGGCGCCTGACCTGTGGGGCAAAATAAGGCGTGAAATCGAGGGCGCGCGCGACACGACTCAAGCTTCGGCGGCCGATCTCGCCAACGCCCGTTTGACAGCCCAGAGCGAATTGGCGAGCGACTATTTCGAGTTGCGCCTGACCGATGCCGAAAAGGATCTGTTGCAACGAACCATAAGCGGCTACCAGAGGGCGTTAGTCGTCACCGAGAACCAGTATCGAGCCGGTAATGCGGCCAAAAGCGCCATGCTGACGGCCCAAAGTACATTGAGCGCCACGCAAGCCAGCCTGATCGATCTTGACCGCCAAC
>NZ_JAMFRV010000651.1 GCF_026224925.1 Pseudomonas sp.
AACAGCGCGACTACGTGCAGACCATTCACAGCGCTGGCAATGAGCTGCTGACGTTGATCAATGAAATTCTCGACATCACCAAACTTGAGTCTGGGCAAATCGAACTGGACGATGTGCAGTTCGACCTCAATGCATTGATCGAAGACTGCCTGAATATTTTTCGCGCCAAAGCAGAACAGCAGAACGTCGAGCTCATCAGTTTCATTCAGCCACAAGTACCCCGGGTGATCAGCGGCGATCCGACACGCCTGCGCCAAACCCTGCTCAGCCTGCTCGAAAATGCCATGAAGAAAACCGACGAAGGCGAAATCCTGTTGGTCGTCGCGCTGGATTCGCGCAGCGGCAAACCGCGTTTGCGCATTGCCGTGCAAGACAGCGGTGAACCCCTGGCGGCGCATGAACGCGACACGCTGTTGCATACCGAATTGCACAGCAAAAATTTCCTCGCCACCACCAAATTGGGCGGCAACCTGGGCCTAGTGATTGCGCGCCAACTTATCATGTTGATGCATGGCGAATTTGGCATTCAAAGTGGCGCCGCCCAAGGCAGTACGCTCTGGCTTACCTTGCCGTTGGATCCGGATCGACTGGAGCAACCGACCACCGATCTCGACGGCCCGCTCAAGGGCGCCAGGGTGTTGGTGGTTGACGACAATGACACCTGTCGCAAGGTACTGGTGCAGCAATGCAGCGCATGGGGTTTGAATGTCAGTGCCGTGCCGTCGGGTAAAGAAGCGTTGGCGTTACTGCGAACCAAAGCCCATTTGCGCGATTACTTCGATGTGGTGTTGCTCGACCAAAACATGCCGGGCATGACTGGCATGCAACTCGCAGCCAAGATCAAGGAAGACCCGAGCCTTAATCATGACATCTTGTTGATCATGCTCACTGGCATCAGCAATGCGCCCAGCAAGATTATTGCGCGTAATGCTGGAATCAAACGCATCCTGGCAAAACCGGTTGCGGGCTACACGCTCAAGACCACCTTGGCTGATGAACTCAACCAACGCAGTAAAGGCGTTGCACCAACCAGCACGCCATACGCGGTGAGCAATCCATTGATCAGCCCGATCAATGTGCCCGGTGGTTTCCGGATTCTGGTGGCCGAAGACAACAGTATTTCGACCAAAGTGATTCGCGGCATGCTCGGCAAACTCAACCTGCAACCCGATACCGCCAGCAATGGTGAGGAAGCGTTGCGCGCCATGAAAGCGCAGCGCTATGACCTGGTGCTGATGGACTGCGAAATGCCGATCCTTGATGGGTTCTCTGCGACCCAGCAGCTACGCGCCTGGGAAATGGCCAACAAACGCATCAGAACTCCCGTGGTGGCGTTGACCGCGCATATCTTGAGCGAACACAAAGAACGCGCGCGCCAAGCGGGCATGGATGGGCACATGGCCAAACCCGTGGAGCTGTCGCAGCTGCGCGAACTGATCGAGCACTGGGTGGCCAAGCAGGAACAAAACCAAGCGTTTTCCGAAACAAGTTAAACGCGCCCCTCTATTTGGGCGCCTCGGCCGCGCCTGAAATTGATATTCCTCAACGAGATAACAGCCCGCGCCTGATATGCTTCCTGTCATCCTTTCCCTGCCGCGCGAGCCCAAGCCATGCTTCACGTGTTGTTCAGCGTTTACCTGAAGATGTTGGTGCTCTACAGCCCGTTCTTCGTCCTGTCGTGCTTCATCAGCCTCACTCGCGGGTACTCCAGCAAGGAACGGCGTCGCCTGGCATGGAAAGTTGCGCTGGCAACGTTAATTTCCAGCGTGTTGCTGTACCTGTTCGGTCGAGTAATCTTTTCCGTATTCGGCATTACCGTCGACGCCTTCCGTATCGGTGCCGGCAGTGTGCTGTTCATCTCGGCGTTGGGCATGGCCCAAGGCAAATTAGCGGTACAAACTGACAACGTGCAGCAAGACGTCACCATCGTCCCGTTGACCATCCCGCTGACCGTCGGCCCCGGTACCATCGGCGCCTTGTTGGTCATGGGCGTCAGCCAGCCGCATTGGGACGACAAGCTCACCGCAATCCTCAGCATCGCCCTCGCCAGCTTGACCGTCGGCGTGGTCCTGTACCTGTCAAACCGCATTGAGAACATTCTGGGCGATCAAGGCTTACAGATTGTCAGCCGCTTGATGGGGCTGTTCGTTTGCGCACTAGCGGCGCAGATTATTTTTACCGGGATCAGAGGGTACTTGGTGCCCTAAATCTCAAGATCTTGGACGAAGCGGGATGAGTTCTGAATCAGCTTGTTGCGTATCTCATTACGGGACGGTGCATACCTATCACTACTGAAGGCATAAGCGCCGCCCACCAGGCGAAACACCAAGTCGCGAACACTGGTTTTCCAAAACCAACCTTCATCGACTACTTCAAGTGCGTTGACTTGCAATGCACACAGGAAAATCCTGATTTCCCCATCGGCGGTTCTCTCGCAAGGCACAATTTGAAAACTACCCACACGCCCCGCGCCGGTACCCCGCTGAAGAAACTCCCGAGCGTACTGATTGATTCGCATCGCGCTGAAAGAAGCCTGGACCATGCTGGCAAGCTCGGCCGAACCTTCTTTGCCGACAATGCTAAAGGTCAGTCGATCCAACTCGTGAGGGTCTGTAATCACTACAGGGTCCCTCACGATCAAACTTTTTAACGAACAGCCATGCCTGACCAGTCTGTTGCGGTAATAATCCAACCAGTTTTTCCAGAACAACCGTCGGTCATACGCCTGACTGGCAAAAAAATCAGCGTACAGTAACAAGTCCAACACATCCTCTTTCTCCTGGTTCGACATTCCGACTGAAAACGAGACCAGGTTATTACCCGCAATCGCCAAGCGTGTTTTCTTTCCAGGCATTACAGCGACTCCTCACCCTTGATCGATTACAATTTTATAGTTTTCATTAAATCTCGTAGTCTTCTACGGCGCTGATGGCGTTCGCCCCCAACTTCCTCATGATACTGTCACGCACGTGAGCGTATACACTTTGGTTGAATACTAGCGGCGCCTCTACCTGATGAATTGACACTGAGTCACTGTTCCACTCCCAGAACAAGACATTGGTGACACTCACCACTGACGAAAAGTCGACGTACCCTATAGCCATAGCAACTTCGCCGTCTTCTGACTCGACACAAGAGGCAATGTTGAAAGCGCCACC
>NZ_JAMFRV010000652.1 GCF_026224925.1 Pseudomonas sp.
AGCCCGAGCGGCCGGCGCGCGAACGTTGCTTGAGCAGGGTGCCCGCTGGATTGCCTGCACTGACGCTGACAGTACCGTTGCAGAAGATTGGCTGGTACAGCAACTCGCCCTCGAAGCAGACGCCGTGTGCGGCACAGTTATTCCGGGGCAGTGGCACGAAGAGATTCCCCTCGAAGCGCAAGTTCGCTACCACCAGGCATATCAACACAACGAAGGTCATCGACATATACACGGCGCCAACCTCGGCGTGAGTGCCATTGCCTACATCCGCGCCGGTGGTTTCCCGCCGCTGGAGTGTCAAGAAGACGTTAAGTTGATTCAACAGTTGGAACTGTGCGGCGCACGAATTGCCTGGAGTTGCAGACCCCAAGTCACCACCAGCACCCGACTCGACTGCCGGGCAGTGGGCGGATTTGGGGACTACCTCAGGTCTCTAGTGAGCACCTGACACATTCACTCTTGATGAGCAGTCTGCATACCTGCGCGGCTGGGCTGGCCGATGGTTTCATTGAAGAAACGAACGGCGTCGGCCGTCAGGTTACGGTGGATATCAACCCGGTCTACGCCTGCGGCATCGGTGCACAAGATTGCCTGCGTCGCTTGCTGTTCATCAGTGCAGGGGGCGAGGAACACGAAATGCCCTGCGCCTGGCAATAACCTGAACTCCGGGGCGTGAGGCAGCTTACGCGCCAGCGCCTCGGCGTTTTTATCCAGCGCTAGCAATTGGTCACCGTCGCCGCTATACATCAGCACGGGCACATTCACATCTGCCAACGCTTGGCGTCCAAACATCAAGGTGAGCGGCGCCATCAGCATCAGTGCACCGACTCGTGGATCAGCCTCGGCGCGCAGATCGTCCCGATCAGCTACCAATTCGCCCTGAGTTTTGCAGGCGTCTTTGTCCTGAGGACGTTCCATACAGTATTTGCGTAAACGTTTCAGATCCGGTTGGGCCCCTGCCAGGATAAGCGCAGTTTCACCACCCGCGGAATAACCAATCACACCCACCTGCTGCGCGTCGACATAGGGAGACAGCATCGGATCGATCAGTGCAGCGCTTATAGCCTCCGAGATTTGCAGCGGGCGGCCGTAAAGATTGCTCAGGCTACCAAGGCGGCTGTGGTCCAGATAATTGTCGCCGGGATGAATCACCGCAACCACTACAAAGCCCTTACGTGCCAGCGAGGTTGCGAGATCGTGCAGTGCCAGTGGTGTTCCGGTATTGCCGTGGGACAGCATCAACAACGGAAATCGACCCATGGCAATGTCCGCGTCTTCACCCGCTTCAATCTGGTAACCGTCGACCAGACTGATTTTTTTCTCATCGGTAGAAGGATAAAAAGCGATGGCGTGCATCGGCTGCAGATCCAGAGGATCCAGAAACGTCAGTCTATGAAAACCCGCATTCCAATGTTCTACCGCTTCGGCTTGCACCGAAATCAGGCTTGTGAACATACAAATCACTAACACCGCACAAAGACGTACCATTGTCAGGCCCCACCTTTGTAGATCCATATAACTCATGTGTGCAGTCCGCTGCGAGTTTCCGCGCTCCGCACCGTCAACACTGTGCGTGCTGACAAGGATAAGAGTAGCTGCCCGACAAATAATGCATAAGCCGGGCCAAACACGTTGAAAATCTGTTTAAGGGCCGCCGACCCTGATTCCACGTCAACGCTACTGACACCAATATTACTGGGTACGACTCCGACTTTCCTGTCAATTGTCCGTCAAGAATGATGATCGGTCGCAATTCCGGCCTCAAATGGCGCCAAACGCAAAAACTCCGCAGCCCATTGTCTTAAGACGCAGGGGTGCGGAGTTTGTTTCCATCGGTGAAGCTTAAATCAGACGAGCGTTCACGCAGCGGCAAACAGTGTTTCAGTGATTTGTTTTTTCGCCGCCGTCATGGCGTTGGCGCGGGGTTCGTCACCGTAGGCCAGGCCGTGGGCGAAAACAAATTCCAGATCGGTAATACCGATAAAGCCAAACAGTAACTTGAGATACCCTTCATGACCAACGCCCGATGGTTGGCCTTCATGCAGACCGCCAGAGGTTGAAACGATGATCACTTTTTTACCGCCGCACAGGCCCTTTGGACCATTTTCATCGTAGGCAAAGGTACGGCCGGCAACCGAGATCCGGTCGATCCAGGCTTTCAACTGAGTCGGCAGCGTGAAGTTGTACATCGGCGCACCGATCACGACCACGTCGGAGTCAAGGAACTCTTGCAGAATCGCCTCGTTGTTATCGACTTCAGCTTGCTGCGCAGCGTCGCGGGCTTCGCCCGGTGTACCGCCGGCGGCCAGTGTGGCGGCAGAGAAATGGCCCAACGCGTCTTTGGCCAGGTCTCGGTAGGTTACTTGGCCGTCTGTCTCGACCGCTTTCCACGCCTGGACGACGCTATTGCTGAGTTGTCGGGAAGCAGAGTGATCACCAAGAATGCTGGAATCGAGATGCAGAAGTTTCATGAAGCTCTCCAAGTAAGAATCGCCACTAGGGCGATCAAGTGATGATAATCCTACAGTGCAAACCAATAGCTGATTAGTCAGCAGAAATGCGATAGTTCGTCCCACTCATAGAACAGTGGAGCCATTAATGCAGGACCTTAACGATCTTTATTACTTTGTGAAAGTGGTCGAAGCCGGCGGGTTTGCTGCCGCAGGGCGGTCGTTGGGTATTCCAAAATCACGGTTATCCCGGCGGATCGCCGAACTGGAAACCCGCCTTAACGCCAGTTTGCTGCAACGTACGACACGGAAATTGGCACTGACTACGGTAGGTGAACGCTACCTTCAACACTGCCAGGCAATGATGCTGGAAGCAGAGATGGCGGATGAAGCCGTTGCTTCTTTGTCGGCAGAACCTCGCGGCCGACTTCGGGTGTCCTGCCCAGTGGGCTTGATCCAATGGGAATTGGCCAGTGTGGTCAGCGATTTTGTCGCTAACTTCCCTCAGGTCCAGTTCGAAATGCTGCTGGTAAACCGGCGTGTCGATCTGGTCAATGAAGGGATCGACGTAGCATTACGAGTCAGGGATATCGGCGATGAAGACCCAAGCCTGATCGTTCGTCAGTTGGCGCCCGCCGAAGGCGTTCTGGTGGCGGCACCGGCATTGCTGGCAAACCATACGATCACCACGCCTCAAGACTTGGCGAGCCTTCCGGTATTGGGCGCGATAGAAGCGGACAGTAAGGTTCACTTCAAACTGGTACACAGCAGTGGCAAGCGCTGCGAAATAGCCCTGGACGCGCGATTGGCCGTCGATGATTTTCCCATCCGTAAAACAGCCGCATTGAGGAGCCTGGGCTTGACCATGCTGCCTATGATGAACTGTCGCGAAGAGTTGGCCGATGGCCGATTGATTCAGATCCTGCCTGACTGGTCTTTACCTGGCGGCCACTTACAAGCGGCTTACACCCAGCGGCGAGGTACGCTGCCCGCTGTGCGCGCCTGGATCAACCACATCAGTGCAGCGTTTGCCAACATCAACGGACCTGACGCGTAAAGGCCAACGACACTTATAAAGGAGCTAATTGATGAGTCCAGAACAGGTTGCACAGTTTTGCCTGACACTTCCCGGCGCACGAGAAGATTACAAATGGGGCGGCACCCGGGTATTTTCCGTGCTGCAAAACAAGATGTTTGCGGTACTCGATCTGGCGGGCATGGGCTTGTCGTTCAAGATCGGCCCCGAGTTGTTCCTGGGCTATGTCGACCGCCCCGGCATTCGTCCAGCCCCTTACCTGGCTCGCGCTTACTGGATCAGCATCGCCCCGCCCTACCCTTTGAGTGATAACGAACTGCGCGACCTGCTGACGCGCTCCCATCAACTAGTGGTGAGCAAGCTGCCCAAGATTCGACAGATAGGCCTGAAGCTTGATCAGTAAAGATGTCGGGCGAGAAACCGACCACCCAGCAGCAACCGATCAATCCAGAACAGTTCGTGCAGGACGATAATCAGCCAAAAGACTGTCTGATAAGAAACCTTGCGAGTCTTGTGCCGAAACAGTTGCTGAGCCAGCAGCGCGCCCGGCCAACCGCCGAGCAACTCAGCGCCGTGGAGGAATTTTTCGGGGGTACGCCAACCTTCGCTTCTCGCCTGGTGTTTATCCCGCCAGTAGAGAAAGAAGCTCAGAATACTCATCGCTGCGTACAAGCACGCGGGAATGACTGAGACATGCCGTACCCACATCGACAATGCCCCAAACACCGGCAATGCGCACAACCCCAGCAGGACAAATAGCTTGAGGCGCACGCGCTGCACCGGCTGTTTAGCCGAACTCGAACGTGCACGTTGATCAGTCGTCATGGTCCGTTACGCCGCCGCTGACGCCCAGTCGATCCAGCCAATCTTCCACGTGGCCAGAATCAACAACCCAAAAATAATCCGATACCACGCAAACGCTGCGTAACTGTGGCTAGCAATGAACTTGAGCAAACCACGCACCGCGATCATGGCGAAAATAAACGACACCACGAAGCCAATGCCAATGACTGGAAAATCCTCCGGTTGGAACAGGTGGCGGTATTTAAAGCCCGAGTAAACCGCAGCGCCCACCATGGTCGGCATGGCCAGGAAGAACGAAAACTCGGTAGCAGTTTTGCGCGAAAGACCGAACAGCAGCCCACTTATAATGGTCGCGCCAGAGCGTGAGGTGCCCGGAATCATCGCCAGGCATTGCGCGCAACCGACTTTCAGCGCATCGACCCACGTCATCTCATCGATGGTCTCGGCATGCACCACATGGTCACGACGCTCCGCCCACAACATGACTACCCCGCCGATAACCAACGCCGTGGCGACCGTAATCGGATTGAACAAGTATTGGTGAATCAAGTCAGCAAACATGATCCCGAGAACGACTGCTGGCAACACCGCAATGATCAAGTTGAGCGTAAAGCGCTGAGCTTCACGTTGCCTGGGCAACCCGGTAACCACATCAAAGATCTTTCGCCGAAACTCCCACACCACAGCGAGAATTGCCCCGAGCTGGATAATGATGTTGAACGCCATTGCCCGTTCGCCACCAAAGTCAATCAAGTCCGCGACAATAATCTGGTGCCCCGTACTGGAAATCGGCAAAAACTCCGTCAGCCCTTCAACAACCCCAAGTATCGTCGCTTGTGCGGCGGTCCAAAGATCCATCATTCCCCCATCAGGCCATGCTCGTGGCAGGCCTTATTAGTATGTTTATTAACTGCTTGCGAGTCGTTCTATCTGAATCGGGCCTGAGTTTGCCCACACAGACGTGAAAAAGGTGTGAGCCTCTCATGTTTGGCCACATGGGGCCGAGACCCTGTTAGGCACCTTGTAATCACAAGGCGTCATGGACAGTGTGGCGCAGGCATCGATGCAGTTGCATGACAACAGATAACAATAAACGTTAGGGAGTGGAGCATCATGAGCAGCTTGCGCAGTATGTCGATCAGCCGTCGGTTGTGGCTAATTCTGGTGGTCGCGGTATGTATGCTGCTGGTGCTTGGAATGCTGATGCTCAAGCAAGTCCACACCGACTTGTATGCCGGTAAAACAGAGAAAACCCATCATCTAGTCGAAACCGTTAGTGGCATCCTCACCTACTTTCACGATCAGGAAGTCGCAGGAAAACTCAACCGCGAACAGGCTCAACAACAAGCACAAGCCGCCATCCGAGGGTTGCGCTATAGCCAGAACGAATATTTCTGGATCAACGATCTGCGCCCAGTGATGATCATGCACCCGGTCAATCAAAAGCTTGAAGGCCAGGATCTATCCAGTATCAAGGACGC
>NZ_JAMFRV010000653.1 GCF_026224925.1 Pseudomonas sp.
CACCGATGCGGGCAGTTGCGGCTCTCGGACACTCTCGCGGTACAGCTCGTTCTCAGCAGTGGCGATGGGTGCCACGCCGAGGGCTAGTAGGGTTTGTACCAGGCCCCAATCCAGCGCGACCAGTCGATCAAGCGCTGGCGTGCTGAAAGCGAATGCCCGAGGGGCGAGCATAAAACCGGCCAACGCCATCAGGCAGCGTCGCCGGTCAATCATGAGGCGGTGTTGGCTCATGCGGGCACAAGTTCAGGTATTCGTTGGCCTGCGGCCAGGCGCACCAGTTGGTCGGCGCAGTCGAAATAACGGTCGTCGTGGGAGATGACGATGATGGTCTTGCCTAAAGCTTTCAGGCTCGGCAGCAATTCTGAATAAAAAATCCCGCGAAAGGTCGGATCCTGGTCGGCAGCCCATTCATCGAACACCAAGACCGGTCGACCTTCGGTCCAGGCTTGTAGCAGGGCCAGGCGTTTACGCTGCCCGGTGGACAAGTCGGTGGTGGAAAAAGTGTTGTCCTTGAGGCTGACCTTGTGCCCGATCTCCAGGCGCTCCAGGTATTTGGCTGCATCCTCGGGAATGACGTCGCTGCCCTGAATCAGGTCTTCGAACAGGAAATAATCGGAGAAAATCGTGGTAAACAGCTGGCGGTAATCGTCGCGTGTCTGCGCCGTCACTGGAGCACCGTTGAGCAGCACCTGGCCTTGTTGCGGCTCGTACAAACCGAGCAGCAGCTTGATCAAGGTGGTCTTGCCACAGCCGTTTTCGCCGACGATAAACAGGATCTCACCGGGACGAATATCCAGATCCAGAGGTCCGATTTCGAACGGTTGATTGCCTTCGGTCGCCGGGTAAGCGTAATGCACGCCGCGCAGCTCAAGGGATTCCAGCGGGGCAACGTTTTGTGGCTTGTCCTTCAGCAACAAGTACGGTTCAGGCGAGGCGAACTGTGCCGACAATTCGGCAATACGGCGGAAGGCAACTTGGGCACGGCCAACCACTGGCAAGTTACCGATGACGCTTTCCAGCGGACCTTTCATGTACAGCAGCACCAGGATGAAACCGCTGAGCGTTGCTTTATCGGTGCTTGGCCAGATGGCCTGGAAGAACAGCGCTACGCCGATAACAATGAAGAACAGGGTCGAACCCATGCCCTTGGCGATGACAAACAGGTTGATCGAGCTGATTTGAATGGCGCAGATCCGGTCAATGGTGTCCTGTAGTTTGACGTTGTACAGGCGCAGGCGGCGAGGGCGGTTGATGCGCAGTTCCTTGGCACCTTCGGCGATGGCGCGGTACTGCTTCTGCAATTCGTCTTCGTGTTCCCGTGCGGCGAAAAAACCATTGATGCCGCGATTACTGGCGAAATACTGGATGACGCTGCCGATGATGATCGCCACCCCGGTGGTCAGAAACATGGTCCATGACAGCCACGCCATGTACCCCAGGCAACCCATGGTCACGCTCAACGACACGGCCAAGGGCGAGAACGAGAAGGCGAAATCGCTGATGGTGTCGACGTCGTGGGTCAACACCGGAATCAGTCGATGGCTGCGGTAGCGTTCAAGTTGTTCGATGGGCGCCGATAGGATCCGTGTGCCGAGTTCTTTGCGCAGTCGGGCGATGACGTGCTGACCCACGTAGTTGGTGCCGATGTCCGAAAGGATCGAGCCGACCAGCGCCAGCACGCACAAACCGGCGAAGCCCAACAGCAGTGTCGTGGAGGTATCGCCTTCGGCATGCAGGCTGTTGTTGATGGTGGCCAGCAGCGCGGTGATGCCCAAACCACCCAAAATACCCAGCACGATGGACGTAATCAGCACCAGGCGGAACTGGCGGAGCAATTGCAGAACCGCGCTAAGCGTGCTTTGCGGAGGGGTTTGCATCGATGTTTCCTTCACAGTGGAAAGACAAGCCTGTGTGAGGCAAAAAGTGCCGCTAATGTCCATCAGACGACGACTGATCTGCGTCGGGATTTACCCAGAACTCATAAAAAAGGGCACTGCAGTACTGATCTGCCAGCGCCCTTATCGTCCCATACGCGAATAGTAACGATTATGAGTACTATTTAGGTAGCTTTGTTTTTATTTCTTCTGTGCGCTAAATCCCTCCGTTCGTGTCTCGTCACCGTTGATGAATTTGGCCAGGCACCTGGGCAACAGATAACAGGGCCGACTGCACAGACTGGCCCCTGTACATCGAGAGGTTTGCGAGATGACACAACAGATGAACGTCGCGCCAGCAGCATATGATCTTTTGGGGATCGGCTTTGGCCCGTCCAACCTGGCCTTGGCCATTGCACTGCAGGAGCTGGGGGAGCAGCGTAATCAGCCATTGCGCAGCTTGTTTCTCGACCGACAGAAAGACTATCGCTGGCATGGCAACACCTTGGTCGCGCAGAGTGAACTGCAGATTTCCTTCCTCAAAGACTTGGTCACGCTGCGCAATCCTCAGAGCCCCTACAGCTTTGTGAATTACCTGCACACCCAAGGCCGCCTGGCTGACTTCATCAACCTCGGCACTTTTTACCCGTGCCGCATGGAGTACAACGACTACCTGCGCTGGGTCGCCGGGCACTTCACCGAGCAGAGCGGCTACGGCGAAGAAGTCCTGCGCATTGAGCCGGTGATCAGCGCCGGTCGCAACGTGGAGCGTCTGCAAGTGGTCTCCCGCGACACCGAAGGTCGCGAGCACATTCGTCATACCCATTCACTGGCTTTGAGCACCGGTGGCACGCCTAAAATTCCGTTGGTGTTTGCCGGTTTGAAGGGCAACGAGCGGGTGTTCCACCATGCTCAGTACCTGCAGAGCATGGCAACGATGCCGTGTGTCGACGGTCGGCCAATGCGCATCGCGGTGGTTGGTGGCGGCCAAAGCGCCGCCGAGGCCTTTATCGATTTGAACGACAGTTATCCGTCGGCTCAAGTCGATATGATCCTGCGCGCGGCGGTACTGAAACCAGCGGACGACAGTCCGTTCGTCAACGAGATATTCGCCCCGGAATACACTGATCTGGTGTTCAACCAACCGGAAGATGATCGCGACCGCCTGATAAACGAGTACCACAACACCAACTATTCGGTAGTGGATCTGGACTTGATCGAACGCATCTACGGGATTTTCTACCGGCAGAAAGTTTCCCGTCAGTTCCGTCATGGCTTCTTGTGCCGACGGGTGATCGAGACGGCGCATCAGGAGGGCGGGCAGATCGAACTTCGGCTCAATGACATCGCCACCGGCACCATTGAAAGCCACCGTTACGATGCAGTGATTCTTGCTACCGGCTATGAGCGTACGTCGCATCGTCGCTTGCTCGAACCACTGGCTGAATATTTGGGTGACTTCGTCGCCGGTCGTGACTACCGTTTGGCGTCGGACCCACGGCTGCAAGCGTCGATCTTCATTCAGGGTTTCTGTCAGGCCAGTCACGGTCTGAGCGACACCTTACTGTCGGTGTTGCCGGCAAGGGCCGGTGAGATTGCCGATGCGCTGTATGAGCTACCGCGCCATCGTCGTCAGGAAATTGCCAAGGCTGTGGCGCAAAGGGCATAAGAGCATTGAGCTCTGGCAGTCCATCAAGGGTGCGAGGCATAGGACGCGCGCCCTTTTGTTCGTTTGTTTGGAGTCGTTATGTTTTCGCGCACTGTTTTCAGCGCTTTATTGGTCACTATGGCGTGCGCGCCTCTGGCGTCCGTCAACGCGGCCACTCCAGTGGCGGGCGAAGTACTCTCAAGCACTACGTTGAAGACTTTTACGGTGGCCGAGATGGACGCCGAACTCGGTGACCAACGTGGCTACATTGGCGCGCCACGCTGTGACGTGCGTTTGGTGGATCTGACGTATGCCACGCGCGGTGTGCATGGCGAACCGGCCACTGCATCGGCTATGTTGCTGCTGCCAGAAGGCAAGAATTGTGAAGGGCCGTATCCGCTGCTGGGGTGGGCGCGGGGCACCGATACTCAACGTAATTCTGAGCAAGCCCAAAGCTTGTTGAAGAGCGGCGACAGCGCATTGCTCGCGTTCTTCGCCGCCCAAGGCTACGCAGTGGTCGCCACTGACTATTTGGGGTTGGGGCGTTCCGACTACCCGTTCCACCCGTATTTGCATGCGGACTCCGAAGCGAGTGCAATCATTGATGCCTTGCGCGCCGCACGGCGACTAGGCAGCGACCTGCACGCGCCGTTGTCGGGCAAGGTGATGCTGGCTGGATATTCCCAGGGGGGACATGCGGCAATGGCCGCGCAACGGGCCATTGAGCGTGACAACAGTGCCGAATTCAATTTGGTGGCCAGCGCGCCGATGTCAGGGCCTTATTCGTTGTCGCAGACGTTTCTTGGTAGTTGGACCGGCACCACGGCGGCGGGCACCAACACCTTGGCGCCTTACTTGCTGGCCTACACACTGGCGGGTATGCAGGGGGTTTACGGCAATATCTACGGTGATCCGCAGCAAGTGTTCCGTCAGCCATGGGCGGCGCAGCTGAAGAATGGGTTCCCCGGACCGCAAAACATTTTCGAGATGCTTGGCAAGCAGACCTTGCCGCCCGCGCAGGAGCTGGATCAATTGCGTGCCCCGGCGTTTACTCAGGCGTTTATGGATGACCCGAAGATGCCGTTTCGTCAGGCATTAGCCCGTAACGATTTGCTCGACTGGACGCCCCGTACACCGACGCTGTTATGCGGATCAACCCGTGATGGCGTGGTTGCGTTCGCCAATAGCCAGGCGGCGGAGATGGCTTTCGCAAGCCGTGGCGCGCCGGTCAAATTGATCGACGTAAGCCCGCAGATTCCGTTGGATGTGGACGGGGTGAATGTGCATACACGGGCGGCGGCGTATTTGTGTATTGGCGCGGTTCGTCAGCAGTTGCTGGATCCCGCGCGGTCGTAAAACCAGATCAATAATGAAAACTGATCGGGCTGCCATCAACCGGATGCGGCAGTACGCCCATGCCGATGCCGTAGATGGCGCCAAGTGTTTCGCTGTTCATCAGGTCGGCGGGGGCGCCTTGGGTCAGGAGGCTACCGCTGTGCAGCGCCACCAGATGATCGCAATAGCGGGCGGCCATGTTGATTTCGTGGAGCACCACGATCACCCCAAGGTCCAGTTCGTGGCTGAGTTTACGCACCAGCGACAGCACCTCAACCTGGTGCGCGATGTCCAGCGCTGACGTTGGTTCATCCAGCAGCAGGTAGCGGCTATTTTGCGCCAGTAGCATCGCCAGCCAGACCCGCTGGCGTTCGCCGCCGGACAAATCATCCACCCGCTGTGCGGCGTACACCTGGGTGTGGGTGAGTTCCATGGCGCGGTCGACTTGGGCGCGATCGTCAGCACCAAAACGGCCAAACGCACCGTGCCACGGGTACCGACCGAAACACACCAGTTCGCGCACGGTCAGCTCATCGGCAGCCGGTAATTGCTGCGGCAGGTAGGCGACCTGGCGGGCGAAATCGCGGCTTTTCCATTTTTCCAACGGCTGACCATCCAGCGTCAGGTGGCCGCCGGTGGTCAGCTGCTGACGCGCCAGCAGTTTGATCAGCGTCGACTTGCCCGAACCGTTATGACCGATCAGCCCGATCATTTGCCCGTGGGGCAGTTGCAGGTCCAGGGGGTGGAGCAGGGTGCGCCCGGGGATGCCAAAGGTGACGGCCTGTAGATCAAACATGAACGCGGCTACGTGGAAAAGGACCAGGGCAATTTAATGCATATGATAAGCAATATCAAATAGGCGCGTCGTTCTGACAGTCCGCTACGGTCTTCACTTGCCCATTACCGCCAGATGAATCTCGTGCAACGGCAAAATCCGCTTGGCCGCGCCGAGCTTGATCGCTTCCTTGGGCATGCCGAATACCACGCAGCTGGCTTCGTCCTGAGCCACGGTGGTGGCGCCGGCGTCGAGCATTTCCTTGAGGCCACGGGCGCCGTCGTCGCCCATACCGGTCATGATGATTCCGCTGGCGTTCTTGCCGGCGAACTTGGCGACCGAGCGAAACAGCACGTCCACGGACGGCCGATGCCGGTTGACCTGGGGTCCGTCGACCACCTGAACGTGGTAATACGCACCGCTGCGGGTTAGCAGCATATGCTTGCCGCCGGGAGCGATCAGCGCCAGGCCTGGCAGCACACGGTCGTTGTGGCGGGCTTCACGTACTTCGATCTGCGAGATGCTGTTAAGGCGTTCAGCAAACGCGGCGGTGAACTTTTCCGGCATGTGCTGGACGATGACGATCCCGGGGCACACGCGGGGCAGGGCTGTCAGTACGGCTTCTAGCGCTTGGGTGCCGCCAGTCGAGGTACCGATCGCAACGATGCGTTCAGTGGTCTGCGGCATGGCATGGCCGTGGGCCGCGGACAGAATCACGTCTGCGCTCAACTTGCCGGCAGATTCGACGCGCGGCGCCGCAACGCGTTTGCCGAGGTTTTTTACGTTGGCATTGGCCGCAGCGCGAATCGCTCCAATCAATTCAGCGGATGACTCAAGCAGAAAGTTCTTTAGCCCGACTTTCGGTTTGGTGATGATCTCCACTGCGCCTGCCGAGAGGGCCTGCAACGTAGTTTCCGCACCTTTTTCCGTCAGTGATGAACAGATCACCACTGGCGTGGGTCTTTCTGCCATGATTTTTTTCAGAAACGTGATGCCGTCCATGCGCGGCATTTCCACGTCCAGCACGATAACGTCGGGCCATTCCCGTGCAAGCTTGTCCATGGCGAAAATCGGGTCGGACGCAGCGGCCATCAACTGAATGTCTGGCGTGCTCTCGAGAATGGCCTGCAACACCTGCCGCACTACGGCGGAGTCATCGACGACCAGTACCCTTATCTTTTTCATCGTTGCCTTCAGCCGTTTTCAATGAGGTGTGTCTAACCCAGACGTGACCGCTCCAGGTGTCGAAGAAAATGTTGCGATGGCCGATGCCACCCATGTCCTGGCCCTTGGGGACTAACCGTGATTGCTCGGCAAATTGATGCGCGGCTGCCACATTCATGCGCGCTATATTGCCGCCCATGATGTCGCGGCGTTGTGTTGGAAACATCGAGCCGCCGCCGAACAGCTTGAGCTGGTATTCGTCAATAGCGCTGCGGCGCGCCATCGCTTCCTGCTTGAATAGCGCTAGTGCTTCGTCGACGTACCTACCATCCAAGGCGGCGCCTCGGTGCGCTCTTGCCGGCAGCATGCAATGACACATGCCACCGATTTTACGCCTGGGGTGCCACAGGATAATCGCAATGCAAGAGCCGAGCAGTGTGCGCATCCGCGTTGGCTGGTCGCTGAAGTGAAACTCGCCTGGGGTCAGGTAGAGGTCGAGGGCGTCCGTGGGTTTTTTCATGGTTTCCGGTAAATCGACGGTGCGACCATCTTCAAGGCTTCGCTAACACCGTTCAGGCTTTCCGAGTGGCTGATGATGAAGTATCCGCCGGGCTTAAGCAGCGGCAACAGTTTGGTAACTACTTTGCGCTTGGTCTCTTGGTCGAAATAGATCATCACATTACGCAAGAAAATAACGTCGAACTCGCCCAGAGGCGGCAGTGCGTCGTTGAGATTGACCTGAATAAAATTGATCCGGTTGCGCAGTACCTTGTCGATCAAAAACGTACCGGCCTGATTACCGGTGCCTTTCAGGCAGTATTTCACCAGCAGTGACTGGGGCAGGGTACGAGCACGCTCCATTGGATAGTGGCCGGTGCGCGCCTTGGCCAGCACCTGAGTGCTGATGTCTGAACCGACGATCTCCCATGGCGTGGTGCTCAAACCTTCGGCCAAGGTCATGGCCAGGCTGTAAGGCTCTTCGCCGGATGAACTGGCCGCACTCCACACCCGAAAAAGTTTTCCGGGCAGAGCGTTGGGCAGCACCTTTTCCCGCAGGAAATCAAAATGCTTGGGTTCGCGAAAGAAATAGGTTTCGTTGGTGGTCAGCAGATCCAGTGCGACTTGCAGTTCCGCTGCGTTGTGGTCGCCCATGATCAGCTTGAAGTAGTCGCCGTAGCTATCCAGTTGGTACAGCTTGAGGCGCTTGAACAAACGGCCTGCCACCAAGGCCTTTTTTGCCGGTGACAGGTTGATGCCGGCAGCACGGTACAGCCACGTTTGGAATTGCTCGAACTCGCGATCACTCAGGGCGGCGGTGGTCAGCATGACAATCCTTGTCTGGTGTTCATTGCACGTCGCTGTGGGTGCTGGTTTCTGCGCCTGCAAGCCTGGACATTTCGTCGATGGACAGCACGTTATCGACTTCAAGCACGATAACAAACTTACCCTCGACCTTGGCCATACCGCTGATGAAGTCCGCACGCACTCGCGCACCGAAGCTAGGCGGCGGCTCAATTTCGGCGGCCGCAATCTCTAGTACCGCGCACACTGTGTCAACCAGCAGGCCGATGTCCTGTGCGTGGCCGTCCTCGGTATTGGCTTCGATAATCACCACACAACTACGTCGAGTGGTACCAGAGTTTTGCCGTCCGAAGCGTGCCGAGAGATCAACCACTGGCACCACCGCACCGCGTAAGTTGATCACCCCACGAACGAATGACGGCATCATCGGCACCACGGTGAGGTTGCCGTATTCGATGATTTCCTTAATGCCGAGAATGCCAATGGCAAACATCTCGCCACCGAGCATGAAGGTCAGGTACTGCGCCTCCTCTGCAAGGGCGGCGTTGGATTGCCGAGTGGTCACGATTGAGCCCATGCCTTATCTCCAAAAAATCGAACCCGTTAAAACCGGGTGAATTCGGTTTCATCAGGGCCGGCCGTTTGCTGGGCAAACGAGCGGCTGAGCTGGACGGGACGAGGCTGTTTACGGCTCGCATTTGGGGTGTTGTACGTAGGCTTATTAACGCTATGGAGCGGCTTGGCGTTCAGCGGCGCAGCGTCCAGGGTAAAGAAGCTCATCGCTTGTTGCAGCTGCTCGGCCTGGCTGCTCATCTCTTCGGCAGTGGCCGCCAGCTCCTCGCTGCTTGAAGCGTTTTGCTGGGTGACCTGATTGAGCTGGGTCATGGCGGTGTTGATTTGTGCCACACCTGCGGCCTGTTCTTCGGACGCGGCACTGATTTCCTGAACCAGGTCTGAAGTTTTGTTGATCGACGGGACCATTTCGTCCAGCAGTTTGCCAGCGCGCTCAGCCAACTCGACACTGCTGCCCGACAACTCGCCAATTTCCTGAGCCGCCACTTGGCTGCGCTCAGCCAGTTTGCGCACTTCGGCAGCCACAACGGCGAAGCCTTTACCGTGCTCACCAGCCCTGGCCGCTTCGATGGCTGCGTTCAGCGCCAGCAGGTTGGTCTGATACGCAATGTCGTCAATGATGCTGATGCGCTGGGCGATTTTTTTCATTGCTACAACGGTCTGTTGAACCGATTGGCCACCGTCAGTGGCTTCCTTGGCAGCCTTGCTGGCCATGCCGTCGGTGACTTTGGCGTTCTCGGTATTTTGATTGATGCTCGCGCTCATCTGTTCGATGGAAGCGCTGGTTTCTTCGACGCTGGCCGCTTGTTCGCTGGTGGCCTGGCTCATGGACTGAGCAGTCGCACTGACTTGTTCCGACGCACTGGCCAGGTTATCGGCGGCGTTGCGCACTTCGCCGATGATGTGCGACAGCTTGCCGACCATGTTCTGCATAGCGTTGAGCACCATGCCGGTCTCGTCCTTGGACCCTACATCGATGTGGACATTGAGGTTGCCTTCGGCTAACTGGGACGCAACGCTGGCAGCCTGTTTCAGAGGTTTTGAAATTATCCGGGAAATGAACAGCGCCAGTCCAAGTCCAATAAGCAGTGCGGCTATCAATACGCCAATGATGGAAATTCGGGCATTTTCGTACAGCGCAGTTCCTCTCTCATTTGCGGCGGCGGCACCAGCATCATTCAGTTCCACCAGTTTCTGCAGGTCATTGGCGACAATTTCGAAAATACGCTTCGATTCGCCCTTGAGCAACGCTTTGGATTCGGCATCAAGATGCTGCTGAGAGAGCGCAAACAAGTTCTTGCTGACCGTCAGGTAAGCGGTCCAGTCGGCGCTAACCGTATCGTATTGCTGGCGCTCTTCAGGACTTGCAATGAGTTTGTCGTAAGCTACCAACCGGATTTCGAGCTGCTTTTTCGACTCGGCGGCTTCTTGCTCCAATGTGGCTTGTTCTTGGGGTGAATCCGCCAATATATGGCGGTTTTCTTTCAGGCGGTAATTCGCTGCAAAGAAACGCATGGCCGACGCATAACGCAACGAGGGCATCCAGTTGTCACGAATATCCGTGGTGGCTTGATTCACCTGGCCCAGCTGGATGATCGAGAACACACCCATTATCGAGGTCAGCGCCAGCACCGCAAGAAATGAAGCGATCAACTTCGTAGCGATTTTAAGATCGTAAAACCATTTCATCGGGTAATACCTCCATGAATTGCGAATTGCTTAACGAGCAGTAATAAGCGTTTGTGTTGCATATGAGCTGTGTCTGGCTTCCATCTGTACGATTTGTGCAAGCAATGCGGGCACGTCGAGAATCAACGCCACCGCACCGCTGCCCAAAATCGTCGAACCACTGATGCCGCGTAGCGCACTAAAGAGCTTTCCCAGTGGCTTGATCACGGTCTGAAACTCGCCCAATAAGTCGTCAACAACGAGTCCGGCTTTGAACTCACCGCAGCGCACCACTACGACGTTTTCGCGGCGTACCGGTTGGCCCTCATGGTTGAAGTGGTCGCGCAGGTAAACCAGCGGCAGCACTTCACCGCGCAAGTCCAGATAACTGCTGTCCCGAGCCTGCTGGCGTGTTTCTTCACTGAGCTCTATGCATTCCTGAACCATGTCCAGCGGGATCACATAACTTGCCTGGCCGATACCGACCAAAAAGCCGTTGATGATCGCCAGGGTCAGCGGCAGGCGAATCCGAATCCGCATGCCAAGGCCCGGCTGGCTGTCGAGGTCAACGGTGCCGCGCAGCAAGGTGATGTTGCGCTTGACCACGTCCATGCCAACACCGCGTCCGGAAAGGTTGGTAACCGCCTCTGCGGTGGAGAACCCCGGCTCGAAAATCAGGTTGTAGATTTCATGATCGGTCAGGGTTGCCGAGGCCGCTACCAGACCGCGTTCCTGGGCTTTTTGCAAAATACGGTCACGGTTGAGCCCGGCGCCATCGTCGGCAATTTCCAGAACGATGCTGCCGGAGTCGTGGTAGGCGTTTAGGTGCAACTGACCCTTGGCCGGTTTGCCCGCCGCGAGCCGCGCTTGAGGCGACTCGATGCCATGGTCCATGGCGTTGCGCAGCAAGTGCATCAACGGGTCACCAATTTTCTCGACCACGGTTTTATCCAGTTCGGTGTCGGCGCCACTGATGACTAAATCAATGTCCTTACCCAGCTCCTGGCTAACATCACGTACCACACGGCGGAAGCGATTGAAGGTGTCGCCGATGGGGACCATCCGCAGGCGTAATGCACCGTCGAGTATTTCCTCGACCAATCCCGATACCACCGAAGTGGACTCCTGCAACGGGCTGTTGAGGCTACTGCGGGCAAGCAAGCTCGCACCCGCGCTGGCGATAACCAGCTCACCCACCAGATTGATCAGTTCGTCGAGCTTGTCGGCGTTGACCCGGACGAAGCTGCCTTCTTTGCCCTTGGTTTCCTGCAGCGCCGTTTGTTTGTTCAGCACTGACGGTGCGACAACGGTCGCGACCGCTTGCTGTTCGATGAGGGGCTCATCCGGCGACACGGGGGGTTCAACGCTGTGCGGAGCGATGATGTGGATCACACAATCGTCGCGCACAAAGTCGAAGGCTTCATTGATGACGGTAAAGGTCGCGTCGGAGCGAAAATCGATCTCAAAACCCAGGTAGCAACTCTCTGGATCGAACGCCTCAAGGCTGGGCAGCTCCTCGGCAAGGGTGCTGATGTAGACGATCTCGCCGAGGGTGTTCAAATACCGCAGGAATGACAGCGGGTCCATGCCGTTACGAAACACGTCGTTGCCGAAACGCAGGGAGATGTGCCACAGCCCAGAAACACTTGTTGCGGGCGTGTGTACAGCCGATGTCGTGGCTTGCGGGGCACTCAGTGCGGTGATGTGCGGGGACTCCTGATACGCCTGCAAGCCATGGCGCAGTAGTGATTCACGGTCGTTGGCTGCCTGACTCAACGTGTCGCCTTGGCTGGCGATGACTTCGACCAGTTCCAGCATGTGATCTGCGCATTTCAACAGCAGCGCGATTAACGCCCCGTCGGCCGCCACCGCGCCATCGCGCAGCCGGTCCAGTACGTCTTCGACGATGTGGGTAAACCCGACGATGGGCATCAGGCCGAACAAACCGGCCGAGCCTTTGATGGTGTGCGCCGCGCGGAAGATTGCACCGAGGGTGTCAGCGTCATCAGGTTGGTTTTCAAGATGCAGTAACGACGTTTCCATGTCCTGAAGCAATTCACGGGCTTCAACGATGAACGTCTGCTGCGCCTGGTCGAGGTTAATCGTCACGATAAAGTCCTTTTCACTCCGAGTATTCGGATTACTGCTGAGGCGCTAAGTAATTCAATGGCTGCTGGCAGACACCACCAGTGGGTCGCCGAAATAACCCGCAAGGTCGCACAGCTCAAAGGTATCGAGTACGGCTTGACTGTGGCCAATCAAGCGCAGAGGACGTCCAAGCTGCAGCGTTTCGCGCTTGGCGAGCATCAGTAATTGCACCCCCGAGCTGTCCATTTCAGTGACCTGTGACAGGTCTATCTCCAGTTCGCCGGGCGGTGTCAGAAACGGCAATAACTCCGTAGCCAACTCGGCAGCGGTGTAGATAGTCATCTCACCTTCGATGCGCAAGTGGGAAACGCCGGCGTAGGTGTCGCAAATGATCGGCATGGCCGCAATTCCTCAGGGCATGATCAGTTTGGCGACGGCCGCTAGCATCTGCGCGGGCTGGAAAGGTTTGACCACCCACGCGCGAGCACCGGCGGCCTGACCCTCGGCTTTCTTGGATTCTTGGGATTCGGTGGTGAGCATGATGATCGGTGTGAATTTGTAGTTGGCCAGCTTCTTCACTTCTTTGACGAAAGTGATGCCGTCCATGTTTGGCATGTTCACGTCGCTGATGATCAAGTGGACTTTCTGTCCAGTGAGCTTGCCCAGCGCATCCTTACCATCGCTGGCCTCAGTCACATCGTAGCCAGCGCTTTTCAGCGTGATACTGACGACCTGGCGGACACTGCTGGAGTCGTCCACGACCATTATGTTTTTAGCCACGATTGAGCTCCTAGAAAAAAGTAATTTCAGCGGCCGCCGCCGCTTTCTTGCCGACGGATGATGTATTGCTGTCACGGTGGTTCTGGCGTTGTTCGTCGGTGGCGTAGGTGAGTTCCATCTCCGCCAACCATGCCGCTGCGTCGATCTGGACCGGGTGCCCTGGCGTCTTTCGTGAAGCTTGAAGCTGGCCGTGCAACGCCTGCATGTTGTTACGCACGTGGGCCAGGATCTGGCTGACCCGGTCCTGGAACTGCAAGCTGACCAACACTTCAGTCACCTCGTCGCGGATGCCGACGCTTTCCTGTTGCAGAAGGCTCGCTGAATCTGACAGGCGCCCGGTGATGCTTTTGAAACGCTCAAGAACCTGTTGGATGCTGATCTGAGAGCTGGCCACGGAGTCGTTGTCATTGTCAGAGCTGCTGGAAGCGGCCTGCACCAGTTGAGTGATCGCGCCGTTGATAATGTCGACCTTGGCCGACATTTTTTGCCCGGTTTCACTGGACTGGCTCGACAGCGTGCGGACCGCATCGGCCACCACCGCGAAGCCGCGTCCTGCTTCACCGGCACGGGCTGCTTCGATGGCCGCGTTCAGGGCCAGTAGGTTGGTTTGTTGTGCGATGGCGGCGACCTCAGCCGCCATGGTGCGCAGTTCGCCGGTGTAGGCGGTGAGGTTGTGGACCTGAGTCAGCATTTGATCGCGGCTGTATTGGCTGGCTTTCAGCGAGTCGATGACCTTCACCAACTCGACGTCGCTTTGAGCTAACACGTCGAGTGCGCTTCCCTCGGCTTTGCCAGACAAACTACCGGCCGCCGATTGCGAGGCGTTGACGGTTTCCTGTAGGCGGTTGGAGATGGCATAAAAACGGCTGCTCAACTCGACAATTGCAGTCTCGGTTTGCTGACGTGAACTTTCAACTTGCTTGGCCCAGATCGGCACTGCCTCCAGGCACACTGCTTCGAGGCCACTAGCGGCAGCGGTTGATTGCTGCAATTGCAACGCTGCACGCTCTGCGCTCAACGCGTGGGCCACTGCATGGGAAACGAATAGGACTTGTCGATTGGCGCTCCAGAAACCGGCAATAATCCCAACAAGCAAAAGCCCGGCACCCCACAACAGCGACGGCATCTGCAGGCCAACCAGCGTTAAGAGTAAGCCACTGCCAATTATCGAGATCACCAGCGGCAGCCAGAAAAAAGCAGCGGGACGGGGAGATGAGTAATCGGATTCGCCGTACATCGAAGGTATGGGCATTTCTCTTCCTTGAGTAGGTGAGGGGCACGATGGCTAATAGCTATATCTGCCAGTAAACTCAGAACTTGAGGTGTTGTCCAGACGAACGGCATTACTTTTCGGAATGAGGGCTTGAACTATATTCTTCCGTGTGCAAGCGAATATAAAGACTATCTTTTTGGATGTTTTTGTGGTTTTGGAGGCAAGTTAAGCCGTAATTTGTGTTGGCAGAGACGGCAGACCACTATCTGGAATTATTTCCCCTCAGTTCTTGACATGCCAGGTGAACAAGTCCAAAATTGCGTCCATTCCTGATGTGGGAATGTAAAAAAACCTATAGATTTCAAAGGGTTGAGAGATAGATTAATGTCTTTCCTTCAACTCAAAGTTGTATGCGTTTAGTGTCAGTTGTATTGACATCGAACGTTTGGGGCCGAGTAGCAAAATGGTTATGCTGCGGATTGCAAATCCGCCTACGCCGGTTCGATTCCGACCTCGGCCTCCATCATAAACAAGCTCCGTAGATCCATGATTTACGGAGCTTTTTTATTGGGTTTCAGCTGCAAGATTTTGTCGCATCTTGTGGGCCCAGTAAGCTTGCTTCACTGAGTAGGGATGTATATATTCCCTGCTCTTGGCGCTACCGCCCGAATGGCGAAATTGGTAGACGCAAGGGACTTAAAATCCCTCGTTCGTAAGGACGTGCCGGTTCGACCCCGGCTTCGGGCACCATTTAAAATCAAGGGCTTACCTGCGTTATTGCAGGTAGGCCCTTGTTAGTTTCTGGTCCGCAATTATGGCCTTGGTCCGCAATTCATCGAGTAGGGGTAACTTTCTTGCCCCTCCTGTCGCGGATGTACTGCTCAGTCATAACCACCGTCGTATGCCCAAGTTGATCTCTCGCCTGCATGATATCGCCGCTCGTTTCGGCCTTGTCGGTGCCAGCTTTCGCCCTCAAGTCTCGCATTTGGAACAGTGCTTTTTCAATTCCTGCAGCTTCCCTGGCTTTGTCAAAACGTCCCCTCAGCATCCCGTATGTCGTTGGCTGTCCGCTCTCCAGGACAACTGGTTTGGTCGACCTGGTTTTGTATCCAGCCTTTCTCTTTGCGATACGGGTCAGTAACACCTTCAGCTCGCCGACAATCTCGATGCGACGCTTTGCTCCAGTCTTACCCTGCTGAATCCATAACTGATCGTCCCGGATATGCCTGTCGTCCATTTTCAGCGTGTCCGAAATGCATTGAGCCGTCAGGTAGGACAAATCCAGAGCGTCTTTGAGCGGCTGATCGGCATGCTGGTACCCAAGCCGGTGAGGTGGGGCATCGCGCTCGCAATACTATTTGGTGCCGTTAGTGTTGGTTTTTTATTCGTGCCGGCACTTCATGCTTGGGCGCCTCCATCCCTCATGAAGATTTTAGGGCGGATTTAGGGCGAAACTGAGGCCGCTGGAAACAGTTACAGGCTTTTGAAATACAGTGGGATACCCGGTTTAAGCGGCCTCTAGCGGTATGGAAGGCCAATAGATGCGGGTTGTGCGGATCAAGATTCATTGCGCTGTCCTTCCGTTGTCCGCGCCGAAGTTGGCGCACCCCAGTCCTTGGGCTTGCAGGCAAAGGATTGGGAAATCCTGTTGCATGGAGGCAGGAGGCTACTCGATGACGGCCAGTTTTGGATATTCGCGGTATAAGACAAGGATGAGCTTGAAAACCTGACTTCCGATCAGGAAAAAGCGCTGAAGGCTGCCATTGGCGCGGATATGTGTGGGCCAACGAAGGTCGGGGTCTAGCAAAGTCCGGGTAAAAAACGTGCTGCAAAAATAACCCGCATCACGCCGTTTGCGACCTGCAAGGATGGTAAATGTTCGCCGTTGCGGCAAGAATTAAAGCGTATCCGGTTGTTTTACAACAAAAAATCCCCGGACTTAAAATTCCTCATTCGTAAGAATGTGCCGGTTCGACCCCAGCTTCGGGCACCATTTAAAATCAAGGGTCTTGAAATCTTGTCAATCACCGCTCGGAAGTAGGTGATTGATAGGGTTCGTTGATTAAATACACTCCTTGCTCTCCTAGTGACTGCCATCGACGCCCAGCGCTCACCCTCGGCGTCAGGTTCCTCCGGCAACACTTCTATCCTCTGTCGATGACCACCTCGGTGTTCCCGATCACGTCGACAACCTTCTCGGCAAAAAGAGGATGGTTGCTGATCTTGCGCGTTTTCAGCCGATGCGTCTCTTCGCGAGGCACCCCGTTGAGTCGTCAGGGTCAGGATTTCCTTTACTTTCTCCTCGCTGACCTTGCGAGGCTGGCCATCGTGGTGATCTGGCAGCAATTAGAGGGCGGCCAGTTTGCTTGGTTATGTATAAGGAAACGAATTAATCAGACAGGACACTAGATGAGGCACCCTTGGATGGAATTGATTCAGATGGGATTCAGAGGGTGGCGTTTCCAGGAAGCTAAAAGACAATCATCAAGGCGGTCAGCTTTGCCTGCAAGGTCCCGCTTAAACACATTGGCTAATATGATGACCTCTATCAATACTGTTTTTTTGCTCAATAACATGGCGCCATTAATCCCGCGTTCTGAAGAACCACCCATTCAATAATTCAATGATATTGTTGTTGTATAATCACTTAAGCGCGTGCACTGTAATGGCGTAATGATTTACCTGCTTCCACTTACATTTGCTGGACTCCACCGCTACCCTATGACCCTGACTCGGCTAAATAGCTCAGGGTTTGCTGATTGAAAACGGGCTCGATACTTGAGACCGGTACGCATTTCTTTCTTCCTGAAAGATGACCGCGCCTTCGGTTCTTGTCTTAAAACTTTCCTTGCTGTTCGCTGATATATGAGCAAATCAAATGAGTTTGAGCGAAACCGCAGTTTATAGTCGGCTAACCGAAATATTTCAGAGTGTATTT
This sequence comes from Pseudomonas sp., assembly GCF_026224925.1. Taxonomy (GTDB): domain Bacteria; phylum Pseudomonadota; class Gammaproteobacteria; order Pseudomonadales; family Pseudomonadaceae; genus Aquipseudomonas. The sequence continues at coordinate 17,359 of NZ_JAMFRV010000653.1, forward strand.
GACGAAGATGATTTGGTGGTAACGCCGAATACCACTGCTGACGATGTTTCGGGATGGGACAGTCTCACCCATGTTCGCCTTATCCTGACTGTAAGCAAGACCTTCGGCATAAAATTCTCGGCATCGGAAATTTCTTCCTTCAAGAATGTCGGTGAACTTGCGACGGCAATTTCCAAAAAGCACAACTAAGCGCCTCGGCGTACATACATGCTTTGGGTCAGGGAAACAAGACATGTCAAAATCGATAAGCGATCTTTCGTGGCTGGTGCAACCGCCTGCTGATTTTTCCGCTAAATGCCGTGAACTTAAGCCTGATACCCCCGATCTTGGACGTAGGATTCAAGCGCTGGCCAATTGCGCGATGGACGGAAATCACCTTCAGAAACTGGCAAATTCTATTCATAAATTACAAGCCGCCGACGCCTCGTTTGAGCCATTAACACAGATCCGCCTTGGTATTTTGGGCAATGGAACACAGGATTTTGTCGCGCCTGCGCTTGTGCCAGCGCAGCGCGGCATGGGCTGGCGCTTGAAACGGTCAAGGGCGAATATGATCAGATATTGCAAGATGCGACCGACGAACATTCTGCGATAAATGCTTTCCGTCCACATGCGGTGCTGATCGCCGTC
>NZ_JAMFRV010000654.1 GCF_026224925.1 Pseudomonas sp.
AAACCCGCCTCGGCGGGTTTCGTTTATGTGCAGTACTTCTAATTTCTACGACCAGTTACCACATCAAGTCATCAGGCACTTGATACGCCGCGTACGGGTCATCAGCATCCGGCGCTTCGGTCGGGACGTTGAGCAACACGATCCGCCTTGGATCACGCTCCTGGATCTTCAGCGCAGCCTCACGCGGGATGATCTCGTAGCCGCCAGCGTGGTGAACGATGGCCAACGAACCCGCGCTGAGTTTGTTACGCATCAAGGCATTGACCGAGATGCGCTTGACCTTCTTGTCGTCAACAAAGTTGTAGTAGTCCTCGGTGGTCAGCTTCGGCAGCCGCGACACTTCGATCAACTGCTTGACCTGAGCGGTACGCGCCTTCTGCTCGACCTTCTCTTGTTGCTGACGATTGAGCTCCTGGTCGCGTTTGGCCTTTTCCGCCATGGCTTCCTGGGCAGCACGCTTCTGCGAGTCATCAGCGGTTATCTGGCCTTTGTGCACCAGACGCTGTTCTTTCTGCTTGTCTTTGCCGACCTGCTTGGCCTGCTTCTGATTGACCAAGCCTGCTTTGAGCAACTGGTCGCGAAGGGAGATGCTCATGATGCGTTCTTTTCCTGACGTTTGGCTTCGCCCCACAGAGCGTCCAGTTCTTCGAGGGTGCAATCTTCTATGGGACGGCGGGTTGCGCGCAATACCTGTTCGATAAATCGAAAGCGCCTTTCAAATTTTGTGTTCGCGGCACGCAGGGCGGTCTCTGGATCGACCTTGAGATGACGGGCCAGATTGACCACTGAAAACAGCAGGTCACCGACCTCCTCAGTCACCCCATCGGCATCGTCATCCGCCATGGACTCGAGCACTTCATCGAGTTCTTCACGCACCTTGTCGAACACTGGCAACGCATCCGGCCAGTCGAATCCGACCCGAGCGGCGCGCTTTTGCAACTTGGTCGACCGAGACAACGCGGGCAAAGCGGTTGGCACGTCATCGAGCAGCGACAGTTGTTCGGGTGCCTTGGATTTCTCAGCACGCTCTTCAGCTTTGATTTCTTCCCAGCGTTGTTTGACTTGCTCTTCGTCCAAGCGCGGCGCTTCCAGCGGCGCGTAGAGATCGCCAGTCGGGAACACGTGCGGGTGGCGGCGAATCAGTTTGCGGGTGATGCTATCAACCACACCGTCGAATTCGAAACGCCCTTCTTCCTGGGCCAGTTGGCTGTAATACACCACCTGAAACAACAAATCGCCCAACTCTCCCTGTAAATGATCAAAGTCACCGCGCTCGATGGCATCAGCTACTTCATAGGCTTCTTCAAGGGTATGCGGGACGATACTGGCGTAAGTCTGTTTGATATCCCACGGACAGCCAAACTGCGGATCGCGCAGCCGGGCCATGAGGTGGAGCAAGTCTTGGAGGTTATGCATGGGGTTCCCTTCGGTCACAGCGGCAAGCTTCAAGCTTCAAAGCGGCAAGTTAAAGCGGCTTTTGCTTGAAGCTTGAGGCTTGCAGCTTGAAACTGCCTTCAAGGTGTTCTGTTACGCCGGGTTTCGATGATGTTCGGCAGTTGGGATATTCGCCCCAACAACCGCCCCAGCGCATCCAGCCCCGGAATCTCGATGGTCAACGACATCAGCGCAGTGTTGTCTTCCTTGTTCGAGCGGGTGTTGACCGCCAGAACGTTGATCCGCTCGTTGAGCAGAACCTGGGAGACGTCACGCAGCAAACCGGACCGGTCGTACGCACGGATGACGATGTCTACCGGGTAGGTAAGCACCGGCACCGGGCCCCAACTGACCTGAATGATCCGCTCTGGCTCGCGACCGCCCAGCTGCAGCACTGACGAGCAGTCCTGACGGTGAATGCTGACCCCACGACCTTGGGTAATGTAGCCAACAATCGCATCGCCCGGTAACGGCTGGCAGCAGCCAGCCATTTGCGTCATCAAGTTGCCGACACCCTGAATCTGAATGTCGCCGCGCTTGCCAGGCTTGTAGCCCGTGGCCTTGCGTGGAATCAACTCCAGCTGTTCGTTGCCACGTTCAGGCTCGACCAGTTGCTGAGCCAGATTGACCAACTGCGCCAAACGCAAGTCGCCCGCACCCAAAGCCGCAAACATGTCGTCGGCGAGTTTGAGATTGGCCTTTTCCGCCAGCTTGTCAAAATCCACCTGGGGCAACGCCAGCCGAGCGAGTTCGCGCTCCAGCAGGGTTTTACCGGCAGCAACGTTCTGGTCGCGGGCCTGCAATTTGAACCAGTGGACGATCTTCGCCCGCGCCCGCGACGTGGTGATGTAACCCAGGTTCGAGTTCAGCCAGTCGCGGCTCGGCGTGCCGTGCTTGCTGGTGATGATCTCGACCTGCTCACCGGTCTGCAGGCTGTAGTTGAGCGGCACGATGCGCCCGTTGATCTTCGCACCACGGCAGTTGTGGCCGATCTCGGTGTGTACCCGGTAGGCGAAATCCAATGGCGTAGAGCCTTTGGGCAAGTCAATCGCGTGGCCGTCGGGGGTGAACACATAGACCCGATCAGGCTCGATATCGACTCGCAGCTGATCCGCCAGGCCACCGATATCACCCAGCTCTTCATGCCATTCGAGAACCTGACGCAGCCAGGAAATTTTCTCTTCGTAATGATTGGAGCCAGATTTGACGTCGGTGCCTTTATAGCGCCAGTGCGCACACACGCCCAACTCCGCCTCTTCGTGCATGGCATGGGTACGAATTTGGACTTCCAGCACCTTGCCTTCAGGACCGATGACCGCCGTGTGTAACGAGCGATAACCGTTTTCTTTAGGGTTGGCGATGTAGTCGTCGAACTCTTTGGGAATGTGCCGCCACAGCGTGTGCACGATCCCCAACGCGGTATAGCAATCGCGAACTTCGGGCACCAGCACGCGCAGCGCACGAACGTCATAGATCTGGCTGAATTCCAGACCTTTGCGCTGCATTTTGCGCCAGATCGAATAGATGTGTTTAGCACGGCCGCTGATGTTGGATTTGACTCCGGTCTGCAGCAACTCGTGTTCCAGCTGGCCCATGACCTCGCTGATAAACCGCTCACGGTCCAGGCGACGCTCATGGAGCAGCTTCGCGATCTGTTTGTATTGGTCAGGCTCAAGGTAGCGGAAAGACAAATCCTCCAGCTCCCATTTGATGTGACCAATGCCCAGCCGGTGCGCCAATGGCGCATAGATATCGAACACTTCCCGGGCGACCCGGTTGCGCTTTTCATCGGCAGCATTCTTCACCGCCCGGATAGCGCACGTGCGCTCGGCCAGCTTGATCAGCGCGACGCGGACGTCATCGACCATGGCCACCAGCATCTTGCGCAGGTTTTCCACTTGCGCCTGACTGCCCAGCACCAACGATTGACGCGGGCTTAGACTGGCACTGATCGCGGCCATGCGCAGCACGCCATCGATCAGTTTCGAGACCGTGGGGCCAAAACGCAGCGCGACGTCCGGGAGTTGAATTTTGCCCTCGCGCACGCCGCGGTAGATAACCGCAGCGACCAGCGAGTCTTGGTCGAGCTTGAGGTCAGCAAGAATCTCGGCGATTTCCAGGCCAGCCTGAAAACTCGAGGTACCTTCTGCCCACAAATTCTTTGAGGCGTTGTCCTGTTGCTCGGCGTGGCGGGCAAACTCGCAGGCTTCTTTCAAAGCTTGGCGGTCCAACGCGAGGTCGACGCTGACTATATGATCGAGCCATGCATCGAGATTGATACTGCCATCAGTGTTGATCGGCTGGTGCGCTCTCACCTGTACCATGTTGCTTACCTTCCCTACGGCGCGATAAAAAGCGCCTTCAGTCGCTGGCCTTCTTGAGCAAACGCTCCTTGCTGGGCAAGCAAGGGCTGTGCGTTCGCGGGCCAGTCGGATTAAACGAGATTCCCTGTAAACGGCCGACTCGTGTCCTTAAGCCGTACTGCTTACCTACTCGCTTCAAATAAAGCCATCGCCTCGACATGCGCCGTCTGCGGAAACATATCGAGGATACCGGCACGTTTTAATCGGTAGCCCTGCTTGATCAGTTCGACAGTGTCACGCGCTAAAGTTGCAGGGTTGCATGACACATAAAGCAACCGTTGGGCACCTAATGCAGCGACTTTGCGTACAACCTCGAAAGCGCCGTCACGCGGCGGGTCCAAGAGTACTGCAGAAAAACGCTCTGCGGCCCAGCCTGCATCTGCCAAAGGCTGGGACAAATCCGCTTGAACGAACTGCACGTTATGCA
>NZ_JAMFRV010000655.1 GCF_026224925.1 Pseudomonas sp.
AAATAGATCGGCTGATCGCCCACCCCCATGAGCATCACCACCACTGGCATCCACGACAGCGGCGAAATCATGCGCAGGAACTGAAACGCTGGGTTGGTCGCGGCTTCAAGATTGCGCGAACCGCCAATCAACAAGCCCAGCGGCACACCGATCAGCAATGCCAGCAGCAGACTCAGCAAAATACGCTTGAGGCTGACCAGTACATTTTCGTAAAGCTCGGCTCGACCGAGCAGCTCCCACAAGCTGAAAAAGGTCGCCTGCGGTGAAAACCGCGCCGACAGTCCATCGGCATCGCCGAACAGACGAATGCCCAGCCACCAAGCGCCCAGCAGGCATAGCAATCCTGCCACGCCAAGTAACCCATGCCGCGCAGACGAAGTTTTCGCTCGTATCAAGCGCTGTACTCCTCGTTACGCTCAAAGCTTTCAGCCAGGCCAAAGGTCTTCAGGCCGCCCACAGCAGCGATGCTGTTGCGAACGAAGCGGTCGTCGACCAGATCACGTGCGACCTGTTGCGGGTCGAGGCCAGCGAGGAAGCTGTTGTCGCCCTCTATCAGCGTATTTTTCAAACGCCGTACCAGCTCTTCGGTGTAGCTCGGGAACGGATAGGGTTGAAAGTCGATGCGATGTTCGTCCCACCCGGCGTGCTGAATAGCCCCGCTGGCGAGATAACCCTGGCGTTCTCTGGGGGCTGGCGACAGCACCCGCTCAAGCACGGTCTGCGCATGGGGCGTGTAGCGATTGGTGCCGTCCTTGGATAACAGCTTTGCCGCTTCAGCCCGATTGTCACGGGTCCAGACTTGCGCCTTGACGATGGCGTTGACTACTTTTTGCGACCACTCGGGACGGTTGTTCAGGTCGTGCTCGTGCATGAACACCACGCAGCAGGCGTGATTACGCCAGACATCGCCGGTGAAACGCTGCACGCGACCGACGTTCAGGTCTTCGGCCAAGGCATTGAACGGCTCAGCGACGATGTAGCCGGCAATACGTTTGCTGGCCAGCGCTGGCGGCATGTCCGAAGGCGGCAACACCAGCAGATTGACCTCGTTGCTTGCCAACGGACTGTTGGCCGACCTGCTCACCGGCGTCAGGCCGTTATCGTGCAAAAGCTGCTGTACCACCACGTTATGGATCGAATACCAAAACGGGATCGCCACTGCCCGCCCGCCCAGTTGTTTTATCTCGTGGATATCCGGCGCCACGGTCAGCCCTGAGCCACCGACATGGTTCCAGGCCACGACCTTGGCCGGTACCTTGCTGCCATAACGCGCCCAGACGGTCATCGGCGACAGCAAATGAATGACGTTGACCTGCCCGGAAATAAACGCCTCAATCACCTGCGCCCAGCTGCGCAGCAACACCGGGCGCTCAGCCTGGATGCCCTCCGCTTCGAACAGGCCATTGTTGTGCGCCACCAACAACGGCGTGGCGTCGGTGATCGGCAAATAACCGATGCGCACCGGTGCGTCAGGCTCGGCGGCGGCGCGCGCCTGCAAACTGTTGAGCAATGGCATGGCGCCCGCTGCGGTGAGCATGGCGCTGAGTTTTAGAAAGTCACGACGTGTGTGGGTGAAGTCGTCCAGGCACATGGCCATTCTCCGGCGATTCGAGCGATTCAATACGAGGTTGGGGATTGCGGCTCGCCCGCCGAAGGGTTTTCAAAATGTCGACACGCAATGCGCCCATTTCCTCGACCAGCTCGGCACGCGGCTGAGGGAGGTCTATCTGCCACTCGCCTACCGTCTGCGCCGGGCTGTGGCCCAGTAGCAGGATTCGATTGGAGAGCAGCAAGGCTTCATCGATGTCGTGAGTAATTAACACGGCGCCAGTGTTATGCCGGGCGATCACGTCAAGCAGCAGTTGCTGCATGTCGGCGCGGGTGACTTCATCCAGTGCACCAAACGGCTCGTCCAGAAGCAAAACGTGGGGCTGACGCGCCAGACAACGGGCTAGCGCGGTGCGCTGGGCCATGCCACCGGAAAGCTGCGCCGGGAAATAAGAGCGTGCGTGAGTCAGGCCTACTTCACTAATTGCCTGATCGACACGCGCCTGGCGTTCGACGGCACTCAGTGACGGTTGACTGGCGAAGTCCAAGCCAAACGCGACGTTCTTTTCCAGGCTCAGCCAAGGCAACAAACTGGGGTCCTGAAACGCCACCGTCACCCGTGGATGCGGGCCGGTAAGCGGCTCGCCGAGCACACTGACAACACCTTTATGTGCCGATTGCAGGCCCGCAAGAACACGCAGCAGGCTGGATTTTCCGACGCCGCTGGGGCCAAGTATCGACACCACCTCCCCCGCCTTGACCTGCAGATCAAAGCCCTCAAGCACGCTTTTCCAGCCCTGCTCCCGTGGGTAGCCTAGGCTGACGCCGCTCGCGCTTAACACTGCGTTCATGCCTCAGTGCCTGTCGCTTGGAGCCGCAATTGGGCACGTAGCTGCACGAGGCTCGGCGTGACGATGGGCACGAACGCAGATTCGCGCCAACGCCGCGCAAACGCATTGCCGTGCTCGCTGAGAAAAGCCTTGCCGCCGCTGGCTTGCAGCTCCAGCTGAACGGCGCTGGCAACAGCTTCCGCCAACGCGATACGCAGCCGAAACAAGGCAGCCGGTTGTGTCAGGAATCGGCCATCGAGCATCCCCAACTTGAGCTCACCTACCGCCGATTCGAGCCGTTCACGCTGCTCTATAAGTTCATCGATCAATGCCGAGCGTGTGTCTTGAAGGTGGGCGCTGACCTCTTCCAGCGAGCGGCGCGCCAAGCCGATCGGCATACCGCATTGCAGCCCGAGAAACGCAGGTCGAACGGCGGGAAGAAATTGTCTGGCATCGGCATGCAACAGCCGATCAGCAGTGAGTTCCACATCACGAAAATCCAGCGCTGCCGTGTTGCTCGACTGCAAGCCCATCAGTTGCAGATCGTCCGAACGCTGCAAGCCGGCGACGGCATCCGGAATCGCCAGAATAAAGGGCGTCCCTGCGTGTTCAGGCTCAATCGCGGCAGCAACCACGAAGCCACGCTTGCGTAAATTGGTCACCCAGTGCAGTCGACCGTTCAAGGACCAACCGTCTGCTTGCGCGCTGGCACGGATTTGCAGAGCCTCAATGCCGGACAGGAACTTCATCGCATTGGAAAGCCCGGTGGCACCCGCGAGCGTGCCGTTCAGCAAGTCCGGCAGCAACTGCTCGCGCAGCTTTGCATTTGGGCTTTGCAGCAAATATTCGATAAACGCCCGCTGCCCCCAAAAAACGAACGCAGCAGCCAGCGAATGTCTGGCAATACCGGCAACAGTCTCTACAGCATCTGCCAAGTCTCCGCCTATGCCGCCGTGATGCGTGGCGATGCCAACGCGCAAGGTATCGGCGCTAGCCAACTGCGGCAAAACCTGTTCCGGCTCGCAGGTGCCGAGATCCAAAGCCTGCGCATGTGCGTCTAGCCAGATGCCGAGTGCCGGGTCAAACATGCGCTGTCTCCTTATTCATTGATCATGGGCTGCGATAAAGCGCTAATCACTGGGCAGAAGACTGCCACTGGTATTTCTCAAGCTCAGCGTTCAGCGATGTCTGGGCGAATACGTTGACGAAATTACACAGTGTCGCGAGGCTGATGCCGAGAATGACTTCCAACGCATTGCCTTGGCTGTATCCTGCGGCCTGGAACGCTTGGTAAGTGTCATCACTGACATTGCCACGGGTAGCAATCACTTCGCGGGCAAACGCTGCCAGCGTTTCAAGCTTCTCGTCTGGCAGTTCAGTGCCTACACGTAACGCTTCCACCACGTCCTGGGGCAAACGCGCTTTGTTCAGCCCTATGGCAGTGTGCCCAGCCACGCAGAAGCTGCAACCATGGATCGTTGCAGCGGTGAGTTGCACCACTTCCCTTTCGGCCAGACTTAGCTCAGCCTTGCCATTGAGTGCGGATACCGTCAGGTAGGTTTCCAGCGCTGCCGGGGCATTGGCCAAAACGCCTAGCAAATTGGGCAGATAGCCGTTTGCTTTAAGGGCATTTTCCAGAAAAGGTCGAGCGGCTTCAGGCGCGCTTTCCAGGGTTTGCACAGTGACGCGTGACATGGTGAACTCCTGCGGTTTTGAGGGCAGGTAAGTGTGTTGGTTATAAAAACTTTGATCCATATTCTAAAGTAGCAATTACTTGCTCCTGAGTGTTTCCCTTAGATGAATTCATCCAGCCCACTTATCGATTGGTTATTAGCAAGCCTTGAACTGGACGCCAGTATTTTCCATGTCGGTCGTTACTGCGGTGGCTGGCACGCCAGCACTCACGGGCTCGCGCGCTCAAGCTTTCATCTGGTAGTGCAAGGTCACTGCTGGCTGCATGTCGACGGACACCACAGCCCGCAAAAACTCGACAGCGGCGATGCGGTATTTTTGCTGCGCGATCTGAAATACCGCCTGTCCAACGAGCCAGATGCCGAGACCGCTTCGCGCCAACCGCGCGTTGAAATGCAGACCTTGGACGGCGCGGCATCTGACGGCGTAGGCCTGGTGTGCGGGTTCTTTCATTTCCAGTCGGGACTGTCTTCGTTGATCGTCGAAGCCCTGCCCGACTTGATCATTCTGCGCGCCAACGAGCCATCCTCTACGGCAGCCCGCAGCCTGTTCGAACTGATTTTACAAGAATGCCAGCGTCAACCCGGCCCCTCGCCGGCCTTGCTCGAACGTCTCAGTCACTTATTATTTCTGTACGTCTTGCGCCAACACGTCAGCGAAAATCTGGCGCTGGGCGGCCTGGTAGCAGTGGCTCGGCAACCAATTTTCGCGTCGCTGCTGGAGCAATTGATCGAGCACCCTGAACGTGCCTGGTCGCTGGAAAGCATGGCCGCGTGCACCGGGCTTTCGCGCTCGGCATTTTTCAAGCGCTTCAACGAAGTCGCCGGACAGTCACCGGGGCACGTTTTACTCGCGCTGCGTATGCGCCACGCCTCCCACCTGCTTAGAGCCGACAACACCGTGGAGTTCGCGGCCAACGCAGTGGGCTATCAATCCATCGCCGCCTTCACCCGTGCATTCAACAAAGCGATGGGGATGCAGCCAGGCGCTTATCGCAAGCAGCATCAAGGTCGGTTGGGTGTTTGATAACCCGTCACCCTTCGCTTGACGTTATTGATCAGGAATACCATAATCCTCCCAAATTGGGAGGGCCAGTTAAGTCATGAGAGTAATCGCAAAGCGAACGTTAAAGGGATTTTGGGAAAAGCCAGGATGCGTTGACGCTGAACGACCGCTCACCGAATGGCACAACATGATGCTCAAGGCTGGTTGGATCACTCCCCAAGAATTGAAGGCAGAGATACGCACAGCGAGCATAATCAAGGGCGGCAGGGTCGTTTTCAATGTCGCGGGCAACAAATATCGACTGGTGGTAGCTATCGATTACACCCACCAGATTGCATGGGTAAAATTCATAGGAACCCATGCACAGTACGATCAAATCAACGTGGAGACTGTGTAATGAACCTAAAACCGATTCGTAGCGAAGAAGAGCTAAACACTGCTTTTGCTCGCGTTGAGGAGCTTTGGGGCGCTGCAGCTGGATCTCCGGAGGCCGATGAACTTGAGGTACTCTCGATCCTGATTGAAAAGTACGAAGATGAGTATTACCCCATAGCACCGTCTGATCCAGTAGAGGCAATCAAGTTCAGGATGGAGCAACAAGGTCTATCACCGCGCGATTTAGAAGTGTTCATTGGTACAAGTGGACGTGTGTCTGAGGTTCTAAACCACAAGCGCTCACTGAGTTTGGCCATGATCAAGCGGCTGCACAACGGGCTTAGAATTCCATACGAGAGCCTTCTAAGCGACGCGCCCTGACCCTGCTATGGCATTACGAAATTAGCGAACACTAAAAGTCAGAACTCACTCGCCCAAACAATTCCACTCTCGGGTTACCCGCTATTTCCTGATCGCGGTACAAGGCGAGTTTTCGCTGGATGCACATACGGTTCCTCTTATCTTCCGGTGGAAACATCTCCATCATTGAGCCTCCGCCGACAATGCCTGTAAGTACACCCACGGATAAATTCCGCGCTCATGGCCGTCGCTGAACACCAGTTGCACGCCATAGCCCTGGCTATTGATTTGCACCACACGAATGCTGGGTGCTACCACAGGATTCATGCCTTTCAAGCGAAACGCTCGGCATTGCGAACATGGGCAGTGGCGGCGCAGCATGGCGTGGTCGAGCAACTGAATATGCCCATCGGGCCAGTTCAGACGCAGTTGCCCGTTGTCTTTGGAGTTACCGATGGCCACCGGCGCGGCTGTCATTGCAGCTGAACCAAGGCGATACGCACTGCTTTGCGCACTTCTGGGTCGCCGTCGTTTTCCGCCGCTTGCAGTGCCGCAAGTGCGCCCTTGTCACCTAACTCGCCAAGGGCCAACGCCGCCTCTTTGCGCAGGTTGCTGATGCTGTGGCTTAAGGTTTCGATCAGCGCCTCCAGGCCGGGTACATAACGCAGGCGCCCCAGACTGCGGGTGGCGCGCAAACGCACTTGCCAATAGTCGTCGCTCAGGGCGGCGACCAGCGCCGGGCCTGCTGCTTGCTGCCCGACTTTGCCCAAGGTGGTCGCCGCCTCTTCGCGGACTTGCCACGCGTGATCCCGCAACGCTCGGCGCAACGCGGGCAACACGCGGTCATCACTCGCCAAGCCCAGTGCGCCGGTGGCGGCACGCCGTACTTCGGTATCCGAATCCTCGCTGGCCAGCCGGGCAAGTGCGTCCAGCGCATCAATACTTTTCAGCCAGCCAAGCACGCTCACTGCCTCGCGACGGACGCTGGCTTCGCTATCCTGCAGCGCATGCAATGCTGCCTCCGCCGCATCCACTAGCCGCAGCTCACGCAGGGCGCGGAAGGCTGCAACACGGACGCTGGCTTGGGCATGCACGGTCCATGGCAAAATCACCTGCCCGGCCTCCTCGCTCTTGAGTACGCTCAGGCTTTGTGCAGCGGCTTCACGGACACTCTGCTCCGGGTCGGTCAGCGCTTCACAAAGGGCTTGAACCACTTCGGTGTCTTCCCAGGCTTCAAGCAATCGCGCTGCTTCGGCACGTACTTCAGTGGCGGTGTCATTACGCAGCCGACTTACCAGCCACAGCAAGCCTTCGGGCTCTTCCAAATCGGCCAGATCAATCAGTGCAATGCGCCGCACGCCAGGATCAGGGTCTTGCAGACGTGGCCGCAACGCCAGAATTTCAGCGTTGTCGATGTCATCGAGGATGCGGGGTGTATCGGTCATTTCAGTCATAAGGCAAATCGCGGTCGATTGTTTTCAATGGGAAGTCCGAGGGGGGTCAGGCGTGGCAGCGGCCGACCGTCCTCGTGACGCAGCAACTCAAGGCAATGACGCTTCAAGCGGGAAAACTCGTGGGTTGTCACCAGCTCTGTAGAGCGCGGCCGTGTGAAGTCCAGGCGCAGGTCTTCGATGATTCGCCCCGGACGCGGGCTCATGACCAGTACGCGGTCGGCCAGAAACAGGGCCTCATCAATGTCGTGGGTCACGAACACCACGGTGGTGCGAATACGGGTCCAGATGTCTAGCAACAGTTCTTGCATCTTCAGCCGGGTCAGTGCGTCCAGCGCACCGAAAGGCTCGTCCATCAGCAA
>NZ_JAMFRV010000656.1 GCF_026224925.1 Pseudomonas sp.
CTCAGACTGGCAGCAGGAGATATACGCATGATAGATAGCGATCTGCAGGCCACAAGTCGTAGTGGAGAGGCCCTGCTGGGTCGGTTGACGGAAGTGGGGTTCGTTGTCCCAGTTATTACACGCGCCGGAGAACAATGGGAATGATAAATCGAAAAAGTGCACCTCAATTAGGGGTAGGAATGGATATGCCATGGGGCACGGAGCACGGATTTGAGGCTTTTCAGACTGGTGATGCCGTCACCCCAAATATAAAGGCTTTTTTTGAACTGAATGCACATTATTTTCGTCATGTGTTTCTAGCTTTTCAGCCGAAGAGCAGGGCGACGCTGAAGGCCGAGGATTACTTCCCCGCATTCGAGTCGTTCTTCGATTGCTGCCATAACATCCCTGAGCGAGCTCTTCATCATACGATGCTGAATCTGGCCGGGGAGGAGCGCTATGCGCGCGGTGCTCTGATCGAATTTACCAACCGGTTAGTCGAGCGTTTTGATATCCGTTGGATCAACGAGGATGTCGGTATTTGGTCGTTACACGGAAAGGCGCTTCCCTATCCCTTGCCCCCTATTCTGACCGAGCGTTCTCTTTCGCTGGCCGTGGCAACCGTCCAGGAAGTCAAGCGACAATTAGCCGTACCATTGATTCTGGAGTTCCCTGGGTTTACCGAAGGGAGCGCCATCATAATTGGAGACATGCATGCGTATGACTACTTCCGCGTGTTGGCTGATGAAACGGACTCGCTGGTGAATCTAGACACGGGTCATCTAATCAGTTACCAATACTTGAAAGGGAGTCGGGGGGAGGATTTGGGGGGCGAAATTGATCGTCTGCCGTTAGCGCGCTGTTTTGAAATACATCTTGCGGGCTCGGAATTGTCGCCGACCGGCTTTCACGATATGCATCACGGTATTTTGCTGCCGCAACAACTAACACTACTAGACTGTCTGATTCCACGCTGTTCCAAGCTTCACGCCGTAACTTATGAGGATCCACGTTTCACGCAAAACGGTATTTTGTTGGAGCCGACGAGGCCGAGCTTTGAGCTGCTTCGCCAAATCATGACCACTCCGAGCGTGATGTGACATGGATACAGAAATTCAACTTCTTTACCGTTTAGTGTTCTCCCGAACATTTAGACAATCACTGGCCGACATGTCCATGGACCAGCGCAAGGCTTTTTTGCGTGGCTGGGGTGTGCCCATGGAATTCCTAGATTTGGCCGAAGTAAGCCGATTCGCGGATCTGACAAAAAATATGCTCATTGCGGGGCTGGACCGCGGAGGTTCAGAACTGAGGTCCAGCTATGCAGCGAGCCTGCGAATTCTCGAAGAGCAAGGTATTAATGAGGACGAGACCTTCGATCGATTTCTGGAGTCGCGCGCATTCGATAAATTTATTGAAATCGAGTCCCATGGGCAAAGTTTCTGTTTGGAGGAAGCCTTTTATCGCTTTGCAAGCATGGAACTCCCCAGATACTTCAACAGCTGCGACGCGGGGCTCACCCTCGTTCACGAGTCGCTCCACTGCATTACTCGCAGGTTGGCAAGTCGCAGCATTTCTCCGGAATCCGTATGTCACCCGCTCCTCCGTTCGACCGGTTGCGGAAAAGGGGGAATTCTCTTGGCTCCGCGCCGTATTGTTCAGCCAGCGGGCACCGAATCAGCGCGGAACGGCTCCGACGAAGAGAATATCGTTTACTTTTATTTTGCAGGCCGATCATTCATTTGTGGAGAAATACCGCCATCCGCCCAGGCCATCATTGAGTTTGCAATGATGCTCGATGAACCCATTGCCACCCGCCGACGCTACGGAATTGAGATTGTTTTTCGTGGGAGTCGCGTCGCTCAGCGGTTGATCTCGCTTGGGATCGTTTAGCTCGAGGTGGTCATGAATCAGAGCAGCGTGTTAGATATTCGGCGGTTTAGCTCAATCTTTAAATCGGATATTGAGGTGGTTGATTTGGCTCTGGCGGTCTTACCACGGGCAGGGTGCTGCATAGGCGACAGTCTCGACGCAGGCCTTGCCAAATTACACTTGAAACGCCTACTCACAATTATGGTTCAACTTGAGAGGATTGATCAGGGAACGGTCTCCGAGAAAGCGAAGATGTATCTTCGTATACTCCATACCGCGTCCGACGATTTGCTCAGGAAGTATGTGACTAGTCCCTGCGTTTCGGGCGTGCTTTACAAGGTGCGCGACTGGACAAGTTTACGGCAAGTAATCGATGGCGAGCGGATTCTCAAGATGCTGGGCAATGCAATGTTGGACTTGGTTCTATGCAGTCGTGCGTCTTTCCATGGAAAAATTTCACTGCGCGCATCGGCGCGCGGTCGGATTGAATTGCCGCTCTGCGGGACCACGTTATGCATCTCCGGTATTGCCATCACTCCGGAGTTGGAGGTTGTCGTAAATGATAGGGAAATAGATATCCTTGATCAGCAAGGTACATCGCTTGGCAGGTTGTCACTTGACTGCAGGGCTAACCCAATTCCATCCGGAGTGCGATTCGAACCGCTGACACGAATTGCAAATTCATCGATTACGCTTGTACGCGATGCCGCCGATTTATATGAGCTTTACCCGCAAGACGATTCCAAGTTTCAGCGCTGCTTGGCAGACGACGAGACTTCAATTTTCGTGGATGCGTTGAATGGTTTGGCGTTGGTGCGGCGCCATTGGATCGAGGGATATGACGAAGTTATTGACACTATCCATCGAGTACTGCCATTGGAAAGTGACGGTACGCTGAATCCGAGAAATGAAAGCGTGCATGAGCTTCGCGGTTTGGTTGCCACGACCCCGCGTCCGTCATATTTGGCTGCGCAGATGTGGATGCACGAAAGTGGACATAACCGTTTTAGCACGATTTTGGATCTCTACGACATTTTGCCGCCCTGCGGCGAGTTGTTTTTTTCGCCCTTTGTCCAGCGCCTCCGTCCACCTAATGCTCTATTGCACGGTATCTTTTCATTCATTCGAGATATGGAAATTACTCGGCGATTGCGGGGGCAAGTCGATGAGATTCCAGGTTACTCCATGGAGCGGTATTTCCAAAAAAACTTGGAAAAGCTGCGTGCCGCGATGGACACGGTTCGCACCCAGTTTCAACCCACCCCGATGGGCGCTCGCCTGGTGGAAGGCTTTGAACACGCGATTCAACGGTTAAGCCAATGTTAGTCAACAGTTATTCAACGAGGCAGATCGCAAACTTCCGATGGGATCCATCGAATGGAGTACGGCGGAATAAATTGCCACCTGGCTTTAGCGCGCGCGGTAAGGAGTTGCTCCAACAAGCTGAGATTTTGTTAAGGGCTGTCGTGGCGTCTATCCGGCGTGAATCGCATCGGGTCATTTCGCTGACGCTCAGCGTAGGCATCGCCAGTCGTTCAACTCTTAACGGTTCTTACCCGAGGTACGAGGAATTCCTTTATCTCAATGCCGTTATTGATGGGCCGCGCTCGCTGATTCCATTTCTATGGCAGACGTCCAAGCAACAACTCGATCCATTGCAGCATCAGGCGTCAATCCTGCAGTGTCTACAGGGCGAATCCGATGCGGGGGAAAACGGAAAGGATTTCCATTCACATCGGATATTAGACATCATCCTCGATCCTTGGTGTGCGTCACTGTTCGTTCATGAGGTTCTTGGTCATACTTTGGAAGCAGATAATTTCCTCAACTACACCAAGCGGCGCGGCAAGGATTTCGGCGATAAATTGAGCGAATATCCGATCAACGTGATCGACGATCCTGCTGGTTCCTGTAACCGTGGCGGATACGCGATGGATGACGAAGGCACATCGGCTCGTTCTGTTTTGCTCGTAGCCGCTGGTGTTCTGAATGATGTTTTGTCCGATTCGGTCTCGGCGCGCAAGCTGGGCCGGCAGAGTAACGGACATGGGCGCCATACGGGCTTGGAACGACCGATACTGCCGCGTATGGGGACTACGGTCCTGTTAGGTGGGCACGATTCGCTAGACGAGCTTATCGCTGGCGTCGAAGCTGGTGTTCTGTGTATCGGTAACTGGGGTGGTGGATCTCAGGGAGATACCTTCGTGCTGAGGCCCGCGTATGGCCGTCTGATACAGCAGGGTGTAATCACCAATAGGTATATCCGTCGCTTTGATCTCATCGGCGACAAGTTTGAGACATTGAGTCGTCTAGACGGAGTCGGCCGCGATACCACTCTATTTACGCCGGTTTTTGGCTGCAACAAGGCAGGGCAAGACGACTTGCCCGTCGCCATGGGTGCACCGCATGTGCGCTTGCGTGAAGTCGGCCTTCGACCATTTTGAATCATATGAAGATAAAAATTTCTGGTGAGCTAGGATTCATCGTGTCTGTATCAAGCGCGGTGATACCGGGGGTTATGTCGACAGCGATGCTGTCCCTGGCATTTGGCGACATCGCAACTTTCTTCGACATCAGCTACCAAGTTCTGCAATGGCGCAATGTACTGTTCTTTAGCACGTTTGCCATTAGTATTCTTTACTTCAGTGCCGTGGTTCCGCGCTATGGGGCCAGACGGGCCTTGATTGCAGCACAGGTTCTATTCGTCGTTGCGGCATTCGTCGCATCTCTTACGTCAAACTGGATTGTTTTTCTCCTTGCCCAGACCTGCCAAGCAATCGCTGATGGCGTCATGGTGCCGGCGCAAATGTCACTACTGCGACACTATGTTGCCAAAGAACGTTGGGGATGGGCCTTCGGGTGGTTTCAAGGCACACTGGCTATCGCGACACTGATTGGACCTCTATCCGGTGCGTTATTGATCGCGCGGTTCGGCTGGCAAAGTATTCCTGCGGTATTAGCAATCTTACAGTCGATCCTTCTACTTATTTCGCTCCGCTTGCCGGTACAGGATGACTCGAACAACCCAGGTCAGCGGCCACCCGTGCTCAGCGCATTCATTCTATTCATGGGTCTGTGCCTTACACAATTGGCATTACAGTATATTGGCGACCATGTTACCTCGGTGATGTCGTGGCTATCAGCTGGAGGGTTGTGTGTCTTAATGGTTTTGTTCATATTGCGAGAGTGGTGCCTAGCGCGAGGAAAATTCCAGACTCTTGTACCTTGGCACTCCCTGAAAAATATATTTTTTTCTTTCGCGATTCTCAGGATTTTTTTGGTGTTTTTTGTTTCCAATGCGGCTTCATTACATCTGCCGACTGCCCTGCGCGCGATTTCCAGCATCACGGTTGCTGAGATCGGTACGGTCCTAACCGTTGCAGCATTGCTGAGTGCGATGCTGGAACCGATGTTGGGGCGTATAGCTGATCGCTGGGAGAGCGGTGCATTGGTGGTGGGCCTCACAGCCATGACATTGGCTACGAGTGGCTATTTCTTCGTGCAGCCATGGGGAGCACTTAATGCTCTGATTTTTGCGTCGCTGGGCGGCGTGATGGCCGCCGCTTTGTTCGGCCCAGCCCAATTTCGCATTGCGACATTATCTGTTGATGAATCCGAGCGTGACCATTTCATGGGTTTCTATATGTTCTGCCAGTTCATCAGTGGCGCATTCGCCGCTACGATTCTTGGTCATGTGATCGAAGACAGTGTGACCCATTCAATTTCCAGCGTTAGTTTTCATCGGTATGTGGCGATCTGTGTCAGCATGTTGGCCATTGCAACCCTGACTGGCATTGCATCGGAATACATGGCGCATCGTGCGCGGGGGGAGCTATGTTGTAGAGAGCCAGTGCCGTAGCCTAAAGCGGTAGCAGGCAATGTGCCGTTGCTACCGCCTTTCGCTACAACGACGGCGCCAAGGCGCGCCGGGCGTCGCTCGGGCTCA
>NZ_JAMFRV010000657.1 GCF_026224925.1 Pseudomonas sp.
AAACCGGTCGCTGCCAGTGCCAGTAAACCAATGGTCAGCGGTGCGTTACCTTGTGCCACTCCCAAGAGTCCAAAGCCTACCGCAGATGCCACCAGACACCCGGCCACGTGCCAGCGACGTTCGCCGGTCCGGTCGGAGTTTTTGCCAATGACCCACAACCCGATAATTGCCGCCAGGTACGGGATCGCCGAGAGCCAGCCGATGATGCGCACATCATCGACGTGCAGTCCCTTGATCAAGGTTGGCATCCAGAAGTTCATGGCGCCGGTGCCGCAGCAAATCGCAAAATACGCCAGCACAGCGGCATAGACCCTGAAGTCTTTAAGCAGATGCACCTTTACCCGCGTTGCGTCGGTGCTCTTGGCCGCGTCTTCGTTGCGCAGGTGGCCGGTGACGATGGATTTTTCTCGCGGGGTTAGCCATTTGGCGTCGGAGACGTTGTTATCCAGGTACCAATAGGCGAACAGCCCCAACAGGATCGGTGGTAAGCCCTCATAAAGAAACAGCAACTGCCAGCCTTTCAGGCCATGCAAACCCGCCAGGTCGTGCATGATCCAGCCGGCAATCGGTCCGCCCAATAAGCCGGAAATGGGCATGCCCATCATAAAGACTGCGCTGAACCGGGTGCGATACGCCGCAGGAAACCAGAACGAAAGATAAAGGATAACCCCAGGAAAAAAACCGGCTTCCGCAGCGCCCAGCAGCAGACGCGCGAGGTAGAGTTGGTTCGCACTGGTGATCATGCTCATGCTCATGGTCACCACGCCCCAGATCACCATGATCCGCACCAATGTCGCCCGCGCTCCAACCCGCTGCATGTACAGGTTACTCGGGACTTCAAAGGCGACATAGGTCACATAGAACATGGCAGCGGCCAAACCGTATATGGATTCGGTCAGGCCAAGATCGTGTACGAATTGCAACTTGGCGAAGCTGAGATTGACCCGGTCCAGGTAGCTGATGATGTAGCAAATCAGCAGCAGTGGAACGATGCGCAGGGCGATCTTTCGGTAAATGATCGCGGCTTCCTGATCCGTGGGCGAGATGTCGGTGCTTATTCCCTTAACATTCAAAGCGGTCATAGTTCGAACCCTGTTTATTGTTAGGTGTGGGGTTTCATGGCCTGTCGCGATCAAGCTCGGTTTGCAGGCGTGATTGGTGATCGGGGTGGACAATGCCGAGCAATTTATCCATGCGCTGGTTGAGAGTCAGTCCACGTAAATCAGCTACGCCGAATTCGGTGACGATGATCCCCGCGTCGCTTCGTGCAATGGTTGTAGGGCCGCCCAGCCGAGCGACGATCCGGCTATGGCTACCAGCAGTGGAGGGCAGGGCAATGATCGGCAGTCCGCCTTTCGAACGATGAGCGCCGCGAATGAAATCGAGCGCACCGCCCACTGCGCCGACGTAGCTGCCAGCAGCGACTTCCGAATTGATTTGCCCGGTCAAATCGACTTCTACTGCTGAGTTGATCGCCACCAATTTGTCGATGCTGGCCAGCACCTGCGGATCATGGGTGTAACGCGTTGAGCGCAACTCAATCGACGGATTCTGGTGGGCGTAGTCATGCAGCAGGCGACTGCCCATCAAAATGCCGCCCACACTGATGCCGCGATCAATAGCTTTGCGCTGGTTGGTAATCACGCCGCGTTGCATCAACCTCGCGACACCGTCGCCGAGACTGCCAGAGTGCACGCCCAATTCCCGGTGATCGCCCAGTGCGCTGAGTACGGCGTCAGGGATGGCACCGATGCCCATCTGCAAGGTGGCGCCGTCTTCGATCAATTGCGCGATGTGCCCAGCGATAAGCACATCGCTTTCCCGTAGACGGCTTGCTGGATTTTCCAGGGGGGCTCGGTCGGTATACAGCACGGCGTGCAGGTCCTCCGCGCCCAGGGTTCGCTCTCCATAGGTCCACGGTGCCTGGTTATTGATTTCGGCGATAACCACACGGGCGCTGTCCAGCGCGGGCAACAGGTATTCGCTGGCAAGGCTCAGGCTATAACGGCCCTCAGCGTCAGCGGGTGCCAATTGCAGCATCAACACATCAATCCTTAATGCGCCGCTGCCAATCAGGTCGGGCAGTTGGGAATAGTGGCTGGGAAGAATCTGCAAGACCTCGGCGTTGGCCAGCTCACGATTGGCTCCGGCGCCGCAATAGGCGATGAAGTCCACACCATCCGCATGCTGCGGTTGGCAGGTGGGGCTACTGGCGATGCCAAGCATCACCCGGAATCTGCCGATTTTATGCCGCTGAGCCATCAAGGCCTGCGTCAGCGGCAACGGCTCGGCGTTAGCCTGTCCCCACATAACCGTGTCGCCGGGGCGAATCAGGGCGGCCAGGTCCAGCGAATCCAGGTGCAATAACCGCGGCATGGCGAAATCTCGGGCAACAGTTGCCCGTGACCGTATTTTTTGCGGTCAGGGCATCAGGAAAATGTTATGGAAAAGCGGCGGCGCAATGGCCGCCGGCGAGGTCAGACGATTGAAGAGGGGTGCTTGGCCAAAGGCGTGACCTGGATCGTCATGTACGGGAATAACGGCAGGCTGGATAGCAACTCGTGCAGCTCATCGTTGCTGGCAACGTCGAGAATGCTGATGTTCGAGTACTGCCCGACAATGCGCCACAGGTGCGGCCACTTCCCGGCTTCCTGCAATTGAGTCGCACGTTTTTTCTCGGCAATCTTGATCGCGTCAATGGTCTCTGCCGGGATGTCACGGGGAATATTGACGTCCATTTTTACGTGATAAAGCATCGTTTCTACTCCAGTTAATGAGTGATGTTGCTAAGGGGATGTTTGCCAATCGCAGGGAATTCGTTCTCGGTTTCACGACCCGAACGGGCGTCGACATCTTCCAACCGTACGCCGCGGGTTTCTGGCAGCAGTAACACCGCAATGATCGATAATGCGTAGGCCACCAGACAGAACCCGCCAATCGCCTCCGCCAGGCCGAAGCGCTCAGACAGCACACCGACACCGGCAATGGACAATGCGCCCAGTGATTTACCCAAGTTGTAAGAGAAGCCCATGCAGGTGGTGCGAATGTGAGTTGGGAACAGCTCACTGAGATACGGGCCGAGGACAGCGAAGATTCCCGTGGCGAAGGCGCCAACCGGGAAGCTCATCAACATCAGCATGGTGGGGCTCATCGGTACCAGCATGTACACCACGGTAAAGATCCAGGCACCGACACAGAAAACCAGCAATGCCGGGCGCCGACCGAAACGGTCGGACAAGTACGCCGTCAAGACGAAACCGGCGAATGCACCCGCGCACATGATCAGCATCGTCACCACCACCGGTCCAGCCTTCAGGCCGCGGACTTGAACCATCAGCGTCGGCAGCCAGGCCATGATCGTATAAGCAGCGGCCTGTAGGCCGGTTACCAACATGGCGCCGAGCAAGGTCAGGCGAACCACCGCAGGCCGGAACGCGGACAGCAGCGAGGCTTTTTCCGCTGCATGGGCCTTGGCTTCCCTGAAGATTTCGGCGTCCTTGACGTTACGACGGATAAACAATACGAACGAGGCCGGGATGATGCCGACCCAGAAAGCTACGCGCCAAGCCATTTCCGGGGGTAAATAAGCCAATAGGCCAGTCATGATGACCGCAGACAATGCCCAACCCACGGAAAAGCCGCTCTGCACGAAGCCCATGGCTTTGCCCCGGTGCTCAGGGCGAATGATTTCCGCCATCAGCGCTGCGCCGACCGCCCATTCGCCGCCAAAGCCAAGGCCTTGCAGGGTGCGCACGACTAGCATTTGTTCGAAGGATTGGGTGAAACCAGCCAGCACGCCAAACAGCGTGAACCAGCAGATGGTGAAAATCAGAATGCGCACGCGACCATAGCGGTCACTGAGAATCCCGGCGACCCAACCGCCCAGCGAAGCCGAGAGCAACGCTGCGGTGCCAAGAATGCCAGCCTCACCTTTGGATATCTGCCAAACCGCCATTAAGGTCGGTAACAGAAAGCTGAACATCTGCGCATCGTAGGTATCGAGTGCCCAGCCGGAAAAGCAGGCCCAGAACGTCTTGCGTTCCTGTGGGGAGCCGGTCTTGTACCATTCGAACATGTCACCGTCCTTCTTGTTATTTGACTCTTTTTATTGGAGTGGCGCTCGGCAATACGGCGCCAGGATCAAGCATGCGACAGTTTCTTCGTGACGCCCATTTGCCTTTGCGAAACCCTGCCTTTCAACTTCGCTAAAGCTCAGGCGTCGCGAGGTGAAATCAACAGGTCTTGCGCCATGCTGGCGACCAGTCGGCCGTCACGTTGATAGATATGGGTCATGGTCAAACCTCGGCCAGAGCGGCTGCGAACGGCATCATTAACGAACAGTAACCATTCATTGACGTTGATTTCCAGACTGTGGAACCACAACGTGTGGTTGAGGTTGCTCACGTAATAGTGTTGCCACAACTCGATCATTCCCTGCTGCGGAGCCAGGCTGGCGTTCAGCCAACTGTCGGAGAGATACGCCAGCGCCGCGTGGTGCAAATAGCCCTCGGCAGACAGCGGCTGATTCAAGCGCACCCAATAGGCAAGCTCTCGCTGTTCGGCGGGGCGCTCAAAATAATCTTCGGGATGAATGGGACGAATATCCAGCACCGGCCGGGCACTGAAACGCAGTTGCACGGCCTCGGAGTACTGTGGGTAGCGCTCCGCCAGTTCCGCCAAGGTGGGCAGGCTTTCCGGCGCCGGCATTTGGCGATGAAAGCGATGCGGATCGCCGGGATCGCTTTGTTCCACCTGAAAACTGGCATTTGCACTGAGCACCAGGCCGGTGCCTTGGACGCCATACACATGGCGGGTGGACAGGCGCCGACCGTCTTGCAGTGGTTCAACACTGTATTCGATGGCTTCCTGTGGCCGTGCGCCCTGCAAAAAGGTCATTTGCAGCATACCGGGGCTTCGACCGGGCGCTGTTTGCGCTGCCGCCCACAACGTTTGCCCCAACAACTGCCCGCCATACACCCGACCATTGGCGTTGGTGTCGCACACGTAGCTCTTCCAGCTGTGCTCGCTTGCTGGCTCCAGGGTGAGCAATTCTGTCAGATCACGTTGATCCCAGCGGCGCTCGCTGTTCATTTGATCAGCGCCGCCAGCGTTTCAGTGTGCATGGATTTCCCTTGCCGGGTGGTGCCCGTAATTGCGCTGAAGTCCAGCGGGACTTCTGTCGCATCTTGCAGGGTTTGCGGCGTGGTATCGCCGATCAATTCGACCACTTTGACCCCGTCGGCAGTGATGTCCAGGGTTGCCAGTTCAGTGTAAATACGGCTCACGCAACCGAGCCCGGTCAGAGGATAGGTGCACTCAGGCAGTAGTTTGCTGCGGCCGTCCTTGCCCAGGTGCTCCATCATCACAAACACCCGTTTAGCGCCGATGGCCAGGTCCATTGCGCCGCCTACGGCGGGAATCGCATCCGGGGCGCCGGTGTGCCAGTTGGCCAGATCGCCGGTTACCGAGACCTGAAAAGCGCCGAGCACGCAGATGTCCAGGTGGCCGCCGCGCATCATCCCGAACGAATCGGCATGGTGAAAAAACGCCGCGCCGGGTTCAAGCGCGATGGGCTCCTTTCCGGCATTGATCATGTCCCAGTCTTCTTCGCCGGGCGCTGCGGCCTGCCAGCGACCGAGCACGCCGTTCTCACTGTGCAAGAAGTAGTCTTTATCCAGCGGCAGGTGGTTGGCGACCAAGGTCGGCAAGCCAATGCCGAGATTGACGTAGGAACCTTCGGGAATGTCTCTGGCGACCCGTTGCGCCATGGCGATGCGTACGTTCTTGTCCATGGAATTATCCCGCTTGGTTCAGAAGTGTCGCTGGTAGGTCGGTTGGCTCTTTTCGCAGAACCAGGTGTTTGACGAAGATCCCAGGCGTCACTATTGACTCAGGGTCTAATTCGCCCAATTCACAGAAACGTCCAATAGAGGCAATGGTATTTTTGGCTGCCATGGCCATGACCGGGCCAAAGTTCCGGGCGGTCTTGCGGAACACCAGATTGCCCCAGCGATCGCCGGCTTCGGCCTTGATCAGCGCGTAATCAACGTGAATCGGGAATTCGAGTACATAATTACGGCCATCAATGGTGCGGGTTTCCTTGCCCTCGGCCAGCAGTGTGCCGAACCCAGTTGGCGTGTAAAATCCGCCGACCCCAACACCTGCTGCGCGTAGCCGCTCAGCCAGATTGCCTTGAGGCACAATCTCCAGTTCGATTTTGCCGGCGCGATACAGTGCTTCGAATACGTGGGAACCGGTCATGCGCGGGTAGGAACAGAGAATTTTGCGGATGTGACCGGTCTTGAGCAGCGCAGCCAGGCCGGTATCACCTTGGCCGGCGTTATTACTGACTAGAGTAAGGTTGCGTGCGCCTTGCTCAATCAATGCATCAATCAGGTCGTCGGGCATGCCCGCGCCACCGAAACCGCCAACGGCGATGGTCGCCCCATCGGGAATACCAGCCAAAGCTGCTTGTACGGTGGGGGAAAGCTTGTCGATCATGAATGTTGTCCTTATTTTGAGACCGTCCGCCGTGGTCGTCCTGTGTGCGGGGGATCGGCGGGAAGCCAGGTCAGGCGGTGCATCGGGTGCGTGGCCAAACGCTCCACCTGACCTAGTTCAACCAGCTTGCCCAAGGTCAGCAGCAGTCACAATTTCAGTCTTCGGAAGGCTTGATTAACCGGTGGTTAACGGGCCCTCGATCACCACGTCAAACCCCGGCCACACCCACGGTCATGCCACCGCAGACGTACAGCACCTGGCCGGTGACAAAGCTGCTGCGGCTGTCCAGAAAGAACGCCGCCGCTTGGGCAATGTCATCGGGCATGCCCAAGCGTTTGACGGGGACCGAGTCAATAATTGCCTGAGTCCGCGGGCTGTCAGGTGGATTGGCGCGCTCGAACAGCTCGGTGCGAATCGGCCCCGGCCCGATGGCGTTGGCGGTGATGCCGAAGCGTCCCAGTTCCAGCGACCAGACCCGCGTCATGCCAATCAAACCGGCCTTGGTCGCGGCATAGGCGCTGCGCAGCTCCTTGCCCAAGGCGGCGCGCGAGGACATGTTGAGAATGCGCCCGAAGCCGGCCTGTTTCATGCCGGGTACCAGCGCCTGCATGCATTGCAGCGAGCAGCGCACGTTGAGCGCCCAGACCCGCTCCAACTCTTCGAAACTCTGATCTTCGGCACTGTTGGGGCAGACCATGCCGACGTTGTTGACCAAACGGGTAATCGGGCCTCCCGCGAGGGCTTCTTCCAGCGCGTGGGCGGTGGCTTTCAAATCAGTCAAATCGGCAATGATGCCGTTGCCAATGCGGTCGATAATCACCGGCTCGAAGCCGTCTTCACTGCAACGTTTGGCTATCGCGGCGCCGATACCGGAAGCGCCTCCGGTGATCAATACGCGTTCTTTGGGCATGACAGTTTCCTTAAAGAGAGAGCTTTAAACGAGGGCCGTAAATAAGGTCTAAACAGTCGCTACAGGATTGAGCGGCGCACCCACGGCACCCGGCAGGCGCAACGGCGGAGCGGTCAGCAGGAAACGGTTGCGCTGATTAGCGCGCAGCCAAGTGGCAAGCGGCGTGAGATGCCATAGCTCGCCCAGGTGCACGCCCAGTTTGAACAGGCAGTGATGGTGCAGCGGCATGACCGAGCAGCAGTCGCCGCCATGTCCATTGGGGAAGATCTCCACTGAGTAGTTGTCGGCCGCGATGGCCACCAGTCCGCTGTCAGTGATCCACTGCAACAGGCGCTGATCGTTGCCATCGAGCACGGCGCCCAGACTTTCCAAGGCTTTGGTGTCCGGCTGTTTGTTCATGCCCAGCACTGCTTCGGCGTAACCGGTGTGCAGGCAAACGATGTCGCCGGGTTCAATCTTGACCTGATCAACCTCAAGCACATGCATCAGCTCGTCATACCCGATGTGGGTCCGCGCATCGCCGTAGTGATGGTGCAAATCGATCATTACGCCGCGGCCCTGAACGCAGGTTTCGGCCATGCGCTCGATGCCCAGGGCATGGGCGCACGAAGTACTGTGGGGGGCGATTTCGCCTTCCAGACCGCAGTCGGCAACGTCGCTGGGACCGACCACGTCGATGCCGGCCGCGTAACCGTTGTAATAAAGCGGTTCAGCGACGCCATCGCCATTGGCGTCGAATAGGGCGCCGACGTGGGAGAGGGCATCCCATTGGGTGGAATATTGCAGGTGCAAAATCGCCAAATCGTCGCTCAATACATCAGGCCTGCCCGCCTGGATGCGGTCGTACTGGTAATTCATGTTGACCCCGCCTTTGCGCAGTAACGGGCGCAAGATCGGCGGCAGGCGGTTGACGTTCATGGCATTGCCGCCCGGATAATCCAGCGGCAGGCTCAGGCAAAACGCCAGGCCTTCACGAACCTCGGCGATACCCTGCAAGACCTTCTCCGGGGTTAGCAGATTAAGTCGGCCTTTCTGGTCATCTGGGCCGAAATCCCCCCAGTTCGAGCCTTCAGGGCGATGTTTCCAGCGTTGCGCGGTCATGAGGCCTTCCTATTATTTTGCGTAGCAGGCTGCCATACCGGTGCCTGGGCTCTCTGTGGTTAGAGTCCCAGACCTGCGCGGTACAGACAATTTCGCTTTTATGAACGCGGGGTTAAGCGCTGACTAACTGGGCTGGAAGGCGCTGTCCGAGGCGCGGCACCAGTCAATCAGGTTGTTGGCGAAATCCCGGGCGAAGGACGAAAGTCCGTCGAAATCTTGGGCGCAGAGCTGAAAGGTACGAACTGCCCACGGATCGAGCAGGGCGCAAGACCCTATGTTTGACTGGCCCTTGAGTCGGGTAAAACCAGCCTGGGGCACGATGGCGATGCCAGCACCGGCTTCGACCATACGAAAAATTGCGTCGGAACTAGCGACTTGTACACGGATGGTCAAAGGCGTGTGCAACGCTGCAGCGGCACGGCTGAGGAACACGTGAATGGCACTGCCTTCCAGCAACGAAACAAAGGCGTATTTCAGTGCTTCCTTGAAGAACACTTCGCGGTTGGCCAGTATCGGATGCCCCAGTGGCGCGATCACCATCAACCGGCTTGAGACCAGTGGCACACTTTGCAACCCCTCGGTGACCACACTGCCAGACACGATGCCCAGATCGGCACCACCGTCGCGGATGCTGCGCACAATGTCATCGCTCAACCGTTCACGCATGTCGATGTGTACGTCTGGATGGGTTTTCAGGTATTCGCCGACCACGGGCGGAAGGTATTCAGTGATCGCCGTAGTATTGGCCAGCAGCCGCAACTGGCCTTTGAGGCCAATGGCGTACTCCTGCAAATCTCCGGTGAGCAGTTCCAGTTGCGCCAAAATCACCCGAGCGTGTTGCAGGTAGGTTTTGCCAGCATTGGTCAGCGTGACACCTTGGGGCGAACGCTCCAGAAGGCGCATACCGAGGTTGTCTTCAAGGTTTTTGATGCGATTACTGGTCGCGGGCACCGAGAGAAACGAACGCTCGGCGCCACGGGTCAGGCTGGTGGTTTCGGCAATATTGATGAATAGCCGAAAGTCGGTGATATCGAAATGCATCGCCATTATCGTGTACTTCTTGTCCAGTGATGCTCCACGTTAATGGCAGTCGCCAGCCCTGTCCAGACAAGGGCGGCGCCGTCTGGCTCGGGGATTACCACTGCGCCGGTTCGAAGCGAAAGCCCTCACCTTCACGACGGATGTAACCGCAATGCGGCTCGCCGAAGTGCACCGGCATGATCAACGCCTCTCGATCTGCTGCGCGGTTTAGGAACTCCAAGCGGGTGTTGCGTGCAGTGTCGGCCCAGATGCAATAACCCGAGTTGACGTCCGGACGCACGATTTGTATCGGGCTGTGCAGGATGTCGCCACAGAACAAACCTTCTTCACCTTGTGAGCGTACGCGGAAGGCAACTTGCCCTGGGCTGTGCCCCGGCGCGGGTTCGACCACCAGGCAATCGGCGATTTCCTGTGGCGGTTCGATCATCACCCCGAGCCCTTCATCGATGATCGGCATCACGCTGTCGAAGAATGAATCACCGAATACATCGATGACCCCCGGCTCTTTGTTTTTGCCTTCTTTGCAGAAGACAAAGTCTTCCTTAGGAATGTAATAACGCGCGTTGGGAAAGGTGGGCACCCAGCGACCGTCCTGCCAAGTGGTGTTCCAGCCGACGTGATCGGCATGCAGGTGGGTCAATACCACGTGGGTGACTTTTTCCGGCGCTGCGCCTGCAGCAATCATCCACTCACGCACCAGCGTATTGAGCATGTTCATCCGCGGAATGCCGGCACGCGGCTTGAAATTACCGACACCGGTGTCGACCACGATGATATTGCTGCCTGCGAAGACGATCCAAAACTGAATAGTCACGATCAACTTGTTCATGTGCGGCACCCAGTGATTTGGCGCCATCAAACGCTGGTGCTCGTCGAGCACGCTGCGGTCGATATCTGGGAACAGAAAGGCTGGATCGTGGGTCGGCCCCGCGTATTCAAGGATTCGGGTGACTTTGATATCGCCGATCATGCGTGACTGCATCATGGTGTGGGTTCCTTATAGGTTTTTATAGTTAAGCGGCGTGCTGACTGGCAGCGATCCGGTGGTCCGGGTTGGCCATGAACGCCTGATAGATGCTGGCGCCGCTGCGGTTTTCCAGGATGTACTGCGTCAGCAAAGTGCTGACCCACTGCGGACTTTGCACCGGCATGAAGTGCCCGGAGGCTACGTGTAGTGCTTCTATATGGCGAGCGAACCCGGCCAAGCGGTCAATCTCCTGCGGCGGTCGTAAACCGTCGTATTGGCCTGCGACCAACAGCGAGCGGGCCGGCAACTTAGGCAGGTCATCCTCAAGCTCCATGCGCGCCAGCATCGAGAAAATGGCGGCGAAGCTGTGTGGGTCAGCACCCAACCAGCGATAGCTAAAGCGCTCGAACACCGAAGGATCGGTACGTAACGATGCAGGCCAGGTTTTATCAAGTAACGCTGGAATTAGCTCTTTCAGGCCTTCATGGCGGATCGCAGCGGCGCGTTGCAGGGTCGCTGCGCGGGCTGCAAAGGGTATTCCGCACGCCGGTGACAAACCGATCAAGTGGCTGGTTCGCTGTGGGTAGCGGGTCGCGAATCGAATCGCAATCGCCGCGCCGACAGCGACACCCACCAGTGCCACGGGACCGTCGATGTTCAATTCATCCAACAAGCCGGCGAGGTCGTCGATCAGCGGATCAATATCGATGTCACCGACGATTTTCTGCGAAAGACCTGAACCGCGTACGTCATAACGCAGTGTCTGAAATTGACCCTGCAAGTTGCAGCAGACGTGATCCCAGCTTTCCAGGCTGCCGCCCATTTCGTGAATCAACACCACCACGGGGCCAACCTTAGGGCTCAACTGGTAGCGCACTACGTTGTCATTGACCTTGAGCCAATTCATGTCGCTGCCCTCGTTCATACCCGCTCAAAGATTGCGGCCATGCCTTGGCCACCGCCAATGCACATGGTTTCCAGGCCATAGCGCACGTCGCGGCGGCGCATCTCATGCAGCAGGGTGGTCATGATGCGAATGCCGGTAGCGCCGATGGGATGGCCCAAGGAAATACCCGAGCCATTGACGTTGACCCGATCAATGTCCTGCATGTCCCAGGCGCGCAATACCGACAATGCCTGGGCGGCGAATGCTTCGTTGATTTCAATCAAACCCATGTCGGCCAGGCTCAGGCCCGTGCGCTTAAGCAGCTTGGCAACCGCCGGCACTGGGCCGATGCCCATACGGGACGGGTCGCAGCCTGCGGCAGACCAGTCCACCAGTTTGGCAATAGGTTGCAGGTTGTAGCGTTTGGCGTAATCGGCAGACACCACCAGGCAACCCGCTGCTGCATCGTTTTGCTGACTGGAGTTGCCCGCGGTGCACACGCCTTCGGGCAGCAATGTGCGCAGGCTGGCCATGCTTTCGAGGCTGGCATCGTCGCGGATGCCTTCGTCCATGGCAACGCGTTCGCTGGCGCCACGCTTACGCGGTACATCCAGTGCAATCACTTCTTCGGCAAAGCGACCTTCGCGCCATGCCCGTGCCGCATTCTGGTGGCTTCGAACCGCAAAACGGTCGGCTTCTTCGCGGCTGATATGGTAATCCCGCGCCAGGTTTTCAGCGGTTTGCGGCATACCCGAAATACGTCCGAAACGCCCTTCGGGTTGCGAGCGTTCACGACCGCGTTCGAGGCGGTCGTGCATTTTAACGCTGCCCGCCCGGGACCCCCAACGCATGTCGTTGCTGTAGTACTCGATGTTGCTCATGCTTTCCACACCGACCACCATCACCGCTTCGGCATGGCCCGTCTGGATGCGCATTGCGGCGTCAGCGATCGCTTGCAGGCCTGAGCCGCAGCGTCGATCCAGTGTGTATCCCGGCACTTCAATTGGCAGGTCGGCGAGCAATGCCGCATAACGGCCCATGCACGGCGCTTCGCTGTTGGCATAGGACTGGGAAACGATGACCTCATCCAGTGAGTCCGGGGCGATGTCCAGGCGGCTCATCAGGGTACGAATGACGGTAGCAGCCAAATGGTCAGCGGTCAGCGAGGCGAGGGCGCCGCCGAACTTACCGATAGGGGTGCGCAGGGGCGACACGATCAATGCGTCTTTCATCACGCGAGTACCTTTTGTTATTGGCGTGTGCGACAGGTTCAAACCAGCATGGCGTTGATAGGGACCAGAGACAATTTCGTTTAGCAAAAGGCAGCCTTCGACGCTGCTTAACGACTGCCCTCGTAGCGGTCATGTTTTCCAAAGCGCAAGTGCTGCTTAAGCAAATCCCAATACCCAACCTGCAACGGGCTGCCCATGCTGGCACCGCCCTGAGCGTCCGACGCCGTGGCCCTAATAAAAACAATTTTTGGGAAGCACCCACATGCAAAAAAATCCCCTGGCGCGCGTTTGTGCGCTGTCTTGTATCGCGCCCATCGTTGCTATTCCGTGTATCGCCAAGGCCGATTTTCTTGGCGACAGCAGTGCCACCCTGGACTTGCGCAACTTCTATTTCAGTCGCGATTATCGTCAGGAAAATGCAAAGCAGTCCCTGCGCGCTGAGTGGGCGCAGGGCTTTATGCTCAACGCAAAATCCGGCTACACCGAGGGTCCGGTGGGTTTCGGTCTAGACCTGTACGCGGCGTTAGGGGTAAAGCTTGATTCGTCCGCAGCGCATGCGGGCACTGGCTTGCTGCCCAACGCCTTCGGTGATTCGGGACCAGGGGAGTACAGCGATCTGTCCGGGGTGTTCAAAACCAAGGTGTCAAAAACCGAATTCAAGGTGGGTGGTTTCATGCCCAAGTCACCGGTGCTGTTGTCCAGTGATGCGAGGTTGCTGCCACCGCTGTTTAACGGTGCGACCCTGGTGTCCAGCGATATCGATAACCTGTTGATTGATGCCGGGCAGTTTCGTAGCGTCAACTACCGCAACTCCAGCGGCAACCATGACGACATGCTCACCGGCAACTATGCCGCTAGCAGTGATCGCTTCGTTTACGCGGGTGCGGCGTACACCTTCAACCCTTCGTTGACGGCTTCGTTTTGGCGGGCAGAGTTGAAAGATGTTTATCAGCAAAACTATTACGGTTTGCTGGCCGCGCGCAGGCTTGGCAGTTGGGCACTGGGTGCCAACTTGGGTTATTTCGATTCATCGGAAACCGGAGCGCAGCGGGCCGGGAAGATCGATAACGGCCTGACGTCGGTGCTGCTGTCGGCGAATCTAGGCGGTCATACCTGGCGGCTGGGTTATCAAGACAACCGAGGCAACTCGCCGTTTCCGTACCTGCAAGACGCCGATCCCAATGTGGCGAACGTGGTGCAGATTCTCGATTTTACCCGCGCCCAAGAGCGCTCGTGGCAAGCCCGTTATGACCTGAATATGGCGGCGTTCGGGGTGCCGGGTTTGACCTTTCTCGCGCGCTACCTTCGAGGTGACGGGTTTGAAGTGGCGGGCAATGGCAGTCAAGAATGGGAGCGCGACCTTGACGTCAGTTACGTTATTCAAAGCGGCCCGTTGAAAAACGTCGGCATGCGCTGGCGCAATGCGATGGTGCGTTCTGAAGTTGCTGGGGATCTGGACGAAAATCGGCTCATTCTGTCGTACACCTTTGCGTTCAAATAAGTAGCGTAATGGCCTAAAAAAAGGACCACTGAAAACAACCAGTGGTCCGCTCAAGGAAACGTGATCTCAGGCGTTACTGACGAGGGCAAGAATATTGCGGGCTCGTTGAACGACGGGGGCATCAATCATTTGCCCGTCTAATTGAAAAGCACCGGCGTCATCAGCACCTGCCAAAACGCGGCGGGCCCATTCCAGTTGAGTCTGATCGGGTGCCAACGCGTCATGCACCACGGCAACTTGTCGTGGATGGATACACAACATTCCATCGAAACCCATGCTTTGCGCGCCGAGGATAAAATGCGTGAGGCCTTGGGTGTCGTCGATGCGCGCGTAGACGGTCTCCAGCGGAGGTGCCAATCCAGCCAGTCGGGTGTGCAGCAACAAGGCGAAGCGC
>NZ_JAMFRV010000658.1 GCF_026224925.1 Pseudomonas sp.
CATGGCACGCCCGAGCACGGCAAAACTCGCGATTGATATGAACATGACTTTTTTGCTGACGGCCCAACCTGCCCTGCCGGTCAGCGTGAACATTGACCAGGCACTCAGCCAGGCCTTGGCGATCATCACTGGGGTATTGGCCGCCACCCTGACCTACCACCTGGTCATCCCCTCAAGCCCCGTCAAACATCGAATGGCACTGGCGCGCCGGATTGCCCGGCAGACACGCTCCCTGGTACGCGTAGCCACGGGTAAGCGCTCCGAGCGGGCCCATGCTCGCATCAATGCCCTGCTGTTGCCGCTAGTGATGCTTGAAGGACATACCAGCCCTCTTATCTTCGCCGCCATGCGCTGTGCCGTATGGGTAGCAAACATGAGCAGGATTGAAACGCAGACCGGCGTCACCCTTGCCGACCTGCAGAGGGAAGCTTTGATGGCCACTGAAGCCCTGCAATCGGTGGTGCAAGAACTTTCTCAACCCGATATTCCAACCAGGAGAAAATCATGAGCATTGTCCAAACCCCTTGGGAGGGTTTTACCGGCCAGTACATTGCCGGTCGCTGGCGTCCGGGCAGCACTGTCAAGGTGCTCGAAAACCGAAACCCCTACGACGGTAGCCTGTTGACAGAAATCGCTCTGGCCGATGTCAGCGATCTGGATGCCGCCTATCAGGCGGCTGCGCTGGCACAGAAAGACTGGGCCAGGACCTTACCGGCCGAGCGTTCAGCAGTATTCATGCGTGCGGTCACGATTCTCGAAACTCGCCATGCCGAGATCGTCGATTGGCTGATTCGCGAATCCGGCAGTACCCGGACCAAGGCCGAAATCGAGTGGGGTGCTGTGCGCTCCGGCATGATTGCAGCCGCGAGCATGCCAACCCGCGCTCATGGGCGCATTTTGCCAGTAAACATTGCCGACAAAGAAAGCCGGGTCTATCGCAAGCCAATCGGGGTCGTCGGTGTGATTAGCCCCTGGAACTGGCCGATGCACCTGTCCAACCGCTCGATTGCCCCCGCCCTGGCTCTGGGCAATGCGGTCGTGCTCAAACCGGCAGACGACACTCCGGTGACCGGAGGCCTGTTACTGGCGCGCATCTACGAGGAAGCCGGCTTGCCGGTGGGCTTACTCAATGTGGTGATTGGAGAAGTCAGTGATATTGGCGATGCCTTCACCCTGCATCCGATCCCCAAGTTCATCTCCTTCACTGGTTCGACCCGTGTTGGACGGCACATCGGCGGACTCGCGATGACCGGCCCGACACTCAAGCGCGTAGGTCTGGAACTGGGCGGTAATGCGCCTTGCGTGGTGTTGGACGATGCCGATCTGGATCTGGCCGTACACGCGGCAGTCGTCGGACGCTTCCTCCATCAGGGTCAGATCTGTATGAGCAGTAACCGGATCATTGTCGATGAGGCCATCCATGATCGCTTTGTCGAAGCCTTCATCGAGCGCGTGCGCAACCTTAAAGTGGGCGATCCCAACGATCCCGGGACAGTGATCGGCCCCCTGATCAATCAACGCCAATTACAAGGTGCGCTCCAGCGTATCGAAGCGGCTCAAACGGCAGGCATGACGTTGGCCCTGAGCGGCAAGCCGCAAGGACAGATCTTGCCCCCACACGTGTTCATCAACGTGGCCAATGACTCGCTGCTGGCACAGACCGAGCAGTTCTGCCCTATCGCCCCGATCATCAAGGCTCGCGATGAAGCCGAAGCGCTACTCCTGGCCAATCAGACCGAGTTTGGCCTGTCCAGCGCGGTCTTCACCCAGGATGAGGCTCGAGGTCTGCGCTTCGCCCAGCAGATCGAAGCCGGTATGACCCATATCAACGACATCTCGGTCAACGACGATCCGGACAATATGTTCGGTGGCGAGAAAAACAGTGGCGTCGGCCGCTTCAACAGCGACTGGATCATTGCCGAGCTGACCAGCGATCACTGGATTTCAATCCAGCATCAACGTCGCGCCTACCCCTTCTAACCCCCCCGCAGCATCGTTGCCATCCGGACACCGACCGGATGGCAATTCTCGCGTCACGCTCTCGTATCGCCTGTTCCAGAGGGCCGGCACAGAGCTGCCAGAAACTGAAGGAAAGCACCTTCATTCCATATTTTAGGATTTATTAAAAATCCCACTTTACAGGATTTATGCAAAAGCATAAATTAACCCACAGCTGCCGATGCTTAACTCGCGGCCATAGCAATGCAAAAACAAAAACAAGAGGCAAAAGCCATGCAACCTGCGTCCTGCTCCAACGTCCTTGGCGATGTGATCGATGACCGGCCCATGAGCCGGATGCAACTGGAAGTGGTTGCACTGTGCGTTCTGGTGGCCATCCTCGATGGCTTCGATACCCAAATCATAGGCTTTCTGGTAAGCCCGATAGCCAGTTCGCTAGGCGTTACGCCATCGGCTTTCGGGCCAGTATTCGCCGCCGGACTGTTCGGATTAATGCTAGGCGCACTGGGCCTGGCGCCGTTAGCCGACAAGATCGGTCGCAAGAAAGTTTTGCTGGCATCGATTCTGACGTTCGGTGCCTGCGCCCTATTGACTGCTTTCGTTCAAGATTTCGAACAATTGCTCGTTGTTCGCCTGCTCACCGGTCTCGGCCTAGGCGGCGCAATCCCTAATCTGGTAGCACTGGCATCCGAGTACAGCCCGCGCCGCTATTCCAGAATTTCCGTCACTCTGCTGTTCTGTGGCATGCCGCTGGGTGCGATGATCGCTGGGACTACCGCGGATCAACTGTTGGCTGTCTGGGGCTGGCGCAATCTATTTCTGATCGGCGGAGTGCTGCCGCTGGGCGTTGCTTTTGTGGTGCTGTTTCGGCTCCCGGAGTCAGTGGAGTTTCTGACCCGAAACCCGCGCAACCGCTCGAAAGTCGAACGCATCATCGCGCGCTTGGTTCCGGAGCTGATCCAGCTACCAACAAGCCTGCTGACCCCGCGGTCACAAGCACCGGTGAAAATCCCACTGAGCCGCCTGTTCGCCGACGGCATGTGGCGTCGCACCCTGCTACTGTGGCTGCCCTATAGCATGAACCTACTGATTCTCTACTTCATCATGAGCTGGGTTCCCACCGTGCTGGTCGCCGCTCATGAACCTCTAAGCATGGGCATTAAAGCCATAATTCTGTTCAGCCTTGGCGGCGTGTTCGGCTCGATCCTGCAAGGCTGGCTGATGAACCGTCTGGGCGCGATCCGCGTGTTGATGGCCGAGTTCTGCGGCTATCTGTTACTGGTGTTGTTACTCAGCCAAATGCCGATATCCATGGCCCCCTTCCTGATCGTCATGTTCGCTCTGGGGGTTCTGGTTCAGGGTGCTCAGGCTGGCCTTAACGCGCTGGCCGCAGAAATCTATCCTCAGGAAATTCGCTCCACGGGTGTCGGCTGGGCACTGGGGATCGGCCGTATCGGTTCGATTCTCGGACCGGTATTTGGTGGTCTTATGCTGGCGTTGGGTTGGACCCTGCAAGAGATTTTCATCGCCGCCTTGCTGCCAGGCCTGATCGCGCTGTGCGCAACCCTTGTCATTCGTTTCGGCCAATTGCGTGAGCAACGCCGAGCTTCTTTGCACCCTGTGCGCATGCACTAACCCTCTCTCAAGGAGCATTCCATGAAACTCGCAAGCTTCATTTTTCAAGGCCGTAGCACCTACGGTGTCGTCGACGGCGAGCTGGTTATCGACCTGGAATCGGTCAAGCAAACCTTCGGCGCCGATCTCAAGCAGGCCATCGCCAACAATCGCCTGGCCGAACTGACCCACGACGTCCTGGCGAGCCTGCCGCGCATCCCGCTGGATGAAGTGACCTTTCTGCCAGTCATCCCGAACCCGGGCAAAGTGCTGTGCATTGGCATCAACTACGCCACTCATGTCCGCGAAACCGGTCGTGAGATGCCGACCTACCCGATGATTTTTACTCGCTTCGCCGACAGCCAGACCGCCCACCTGCAACCCATCATTCGACCCACGGCCTCGCACAAGCTGGACTTCGAAGGCGAGCTGGCTGTGGTGATCGGCAAACCTGCGCGTCACGTCAAGCAAGCCGATGCACTGGACTATGTAGCCGGTTACGCCTGCTACAACGACGGCAGCGTCCGCGACTGGCAGAAGCACACCATTCAGTTCATACCGGGCAAGAACTTCCCGAGCACCGGCGGCTTTGGCCCTTGGCTAGTCACTAGCGACGAAATTGGTGATCCGCAGGACCTGGAGTTGACCACCCGCCTGAATGGCGAAGTGATGCAGCACACCAACACCAGCGACATGATCTTCGATGTCCGCAAGCTCATCGAGTATTGCTCCACCTTCACTGAGCTGGCTCCCGGCGACGTGATTGTCAGCGGCACCACCGGCGGCGTCGGCGCTTTCCGTGAACCGCCTGTATGGATGAAGCCAGGCGACGAAGTCGAGATCGAGATTTCGCGAATTGGCATCCTGCGCAACAACATCGTCGACGAGCAGTAAGCAATGGACAGACTACCTGAATCAGAACAACTGCCAGAGCAGGATGCCGACAGCAAAAGTTCGAGCCTGGAACGCATGCTGCGGGTCCTCGACCTGTTCACCGAAGACAGTCCGATCTGGGCTGTCGACGACATGGGCTCGACATTGGGTTTTACCCGTTCAACCATCTACCGCTATGTGCGCGAACTAGCCGAGGCGAACTTGTTGTTCCAGGTGGAAGCCGGACGTTACGCGCTGGGTGCCCGGATCATTACCTGGGACCGCCAGTTGCGGGTAAGTGACCCTCTGGTTCGGGCTGCACGCGCGCTGGAGTCGAACTTCCCACACTGGAGCGAGCAGCAAGTCTGGCTGATCTGCCGGCTGTTCAAGGATCAAGTAGTCTGTATTCATCAGTGCGGTGAGCTGTTCAGCGAGGTCAGTTATTCGCGTGGCTCGCCGCGACCGTTATTCCTCGGCGCAACCTCCAAGGCCATCCTGGCCAACATGAGCCCGCGCCAGCACAGTCAGCTGTTTCTGGAAAACCCCGACGAGGTGCGCGCCAGCAACCTTGGCCAGACTTGGGAGCAGTTTCGTCGCTCGCTGCAGCTCTTGCGTCGTCAGGGGTATGTTGCCAGCGCGGGCGAAGTCGACTCTGACGTCTACGGCCTAGCGGCACCCATCTTCGATGGCGAAGGCAAGGTTGTCGGCAGCATCAGTTGCGTTCGCCCGATTCAACAGCGCGACAGTACTCAGGAAGAAGGACAAG
>NZ_JAMFRV010000067.1 GCF_026224925.1 Pseudomonas sp.
CGGTCCAGGTAGCGCTTGTAGATGGTGAAACCGGCGTTCAGGTCGCCGCTTTTGAGGAAGTCGTCGAATTGCGTCTTCCACTTGTCGAACTCAGCGATATCGCTGGCCAAAAAGTAGCTGCGAGACGGATCGAGCAGCTTCAGGTAGCTGTCGTAAATAATGACCGAACGTTTGTCGTCCAGCGGTGGCTTGCTGTAGTGATGCCTTTTGAGCAGCTCTACGATGTTCAGGCTCGCAATGACCTCTTCACGGTCAGGCTGAAGGTTATCCCAGCTGTTGGCTGCAAATACAGAGGCGGACATAGGCAGCACACTGAGGCCAATTAGGAAGGCGAGTGCGGTGCTAGGGAGATATTGCTTCATGCTGATTCGACGCGGGGGCAATTGATAACGCATATTAGGCCGTCTTTTAGATCGCCGGTTCCGTCGGATCCGGTCGCATAATGCAAAAAGCCCGTGCGTCTATAGCACCGGCTCAGTCCAGAGTCACTATGGAGGCACCGTGAAAGCATTGCAAGGCGTTGAAGGGCAGGTGGAATGGTTGGAGCAACCCGACTTGACGTGTGACGTGGGTCAAGTACGGATTCGTATCGCTGCGGCGGGACTCAATCGCGCCGATTTATTGCAGCGCGCTGGGCTCTATCCGCCACCGCCGGGCGCCAGTCTGGTGCTTGGGATGGAGTGTTCCGGGGTTATCAGCGAGGTCGGCGCGGGCTCGTCCTGGCAGGTCGGCGACCGTGTCTGCGCGCTGTTGGCGGGCGGTGGCATGGCTGAAGAGGTGGTCGTCGATGGCCGCCATGTGTTGCCAGTTCCCGACGGAATGTCATTGCCGGAAGCCGCCGGTATCCCTGAAGTTTACGCAACCGCGTGGTTAAACCTGTTCCAGTTAGCCGCGTTGAAGCCCGGCGAAAAAGTCTTGCTGCACGCCGGAGCAAGTGGAGTTGGTTCAGCCGGCATTCAGCTGTGCAAAGCCTTCGGCAACCCAGTCTGGGTTAGCGTCGGTTCCGCCGAGCGGTTGGCCTATTGCGAAGCATTGGGGGCGCAGGGCGGGGTAGTGCGCAGCGACAATCTTGAAAGCCTGAAGGACCTTGGACCATTCAACGTGATCCTTGACCCGGTAGGCGGCAATTATGCTGCGCTGAACCTGAAAATTCTCGGCGTTGACGGTCGCTTGGTCTTGATCGGGTTGATGGGCGGGCGTGAGGCCCAGCTGGATTTGGCGCAAGTGTTAGGCAAGCGCATCCATATATTGGGTTCGACTTTGCGCAGCCGCGATGACCAGTTCAAGGCCGATCTGCTCAGTGATCTGGGTCAGCATGTATGGCCGCTGTTTACCGAAGGTCGTCTCAAGCCACAATTGGCCCGTTCGTTCCTTGTGAAAGACGCCGAAGCGGCCTTCGCGGAACTGGCGACCAATCAGGTGTCGGGCAAAGTAGTGTTGGTGATCGACGAGAGTTTGGTCTGATAAGCAGCGTTCTGCAGGAGCCAGTTTGTTGGTGATGCAGAAAGGCTTCCCGAATAAATTCGGTCCCACAGGTTGATTGCGGATTAATTGTGGGACCGAATTCATTCGGGAATGAAGCGGCGCGGTGTTTCAGACAAACCGCGC
Source organism: Pseudomonas sp. (assembly GCF_026224925.1). Taxonomy (GTDB): domain Bacteria; phylum Pseudomonadota; class Gammaproteobacteria; order Pseudomonadales; family Pseudomonadaceae; genus Aquipseudomonas. The sequence continues at coordinate 1,609 of NZ_JAMFRV010000067.1, forward strand.
TACCTGCTATATCGCCAACAACTGGGTATCTACAGAGTCCTTGAGCGATCAGAAGACTCGGGTGGAGGTTGCTTGCAAGCGCTTACTTACCAGGAATAACGCAGTCCCAGATTGACGCCCCACGGTTGTTCAATGTGTTCGCCATTGCTGTACTCAACATCGCTATGCACTTGCCATTTGTCCGTGAGCTGCGCAGCAATACCCGCACCAATTTCGCCACGGCTCCCCGACAGATCATTTCTGAACGTGGTCGAGTTGACCTGTACTTTGTTGTTGTTGGCAAACTCATGCGCCATCGCTACTTTCACATATGGCTGTACGAAACCGCCTTTTTCCAGTGGGAAATTACGTCCCACAGTGGTGCCGACTTTGCCCAGAAACGAATCGGCCTTGTTGCTGCTAGCGTTCATCCCGTTGTCCAGCGAATAGCTTTGACCATCGACCCACAGGGCCGAAAATTGGGTGAAGGGTTCGACGAACCAATCGTTTGCCAGCTTGATATGTTTCCCCGCCTCGATAGAACCACCGATGCCGTTGTTGTTGTAATTACCGCCGGACTGGGTGCCGTCACTCATCAGGACGTCGGAGGAGTTCTTGAAATGGTTCGCCTTGATGATGGCGTCGATGTAATAGCCTTCGTTCGACAGCCATGTGCTGTAAGCCCCGATGTAGGTACTTTTAACCGTGCCATTGGTACCTGATGCAATGTCCAGATCGGACTTGCTGTAACCACCCATCACACCTAGCAGCCACTGCCCATTGGTGGTTGGCATCGCACCGTCGGCACCGAACGAAATACCCTGTTGGTTCTGCGAGTAAGAACTGCCACCGCCAGCAGAGGTGTTGTATTTGTTGCCATAGGCGCGCATCCAGCCACCGCCTGCGGATTGGCCGTAGCGTAATTCGCCCATGCGGCTACGCAATGTCGAGAGTTCGCCATACCAGACAGTTGGTGCGGCGCTGAACAAATCGATCACCGACTCGGTGCCTGGGGTTACGACCGGATCGCCGTTATCGTCAACTTTTTGCACCAGGAACCAGTCAGTTCCGCGCTGTTCCAGACTATAGGCGAAGGTGCCCAGATCCACTTGGCCGCCGACC
>NZ_JAMFRV010000659.1 GCF_026224925.1 Pseudomonas sp.
CACCCATGCACGAACAATGGAACTGAATCAGCCGACCCTTCCACTCACTTTTAACTCGCAGCGACGCGGGTCCTAACTGAGAGGTGAATAACATGGTCGGCAGTATTACTAACGGTGTGAACTCGATGGTTAACACCGCTGGCTCCGCAGCCAGTTCGGTCAACAATGTTTCGGCGAACGCCCAGACCCAGAAAACATCAGCAGACCTCGCCGGCGGTGGCGAAGCTGCCGCAGCTTCCCAGCAAATGATGGCGATGCAGGACAAACAGTCCGCTCAAAACATCATGGCGCAAGGCCAGGCGGCGATGCAGACGGAGCAGCGAAACACGCAACAGGCCATCAGCTCGGCGCAGACAGACGCGGCCAACAAGGAAATATCCAACGTTGCGCAGACCGCAAAAGGCATCAGCTACTAATCACCCAGCGAGCCCTCCGGCTTGCCGGAGGGCATCTGATGACTGAAGGGCACGTTTATGATGAATTTAAATGCTTCTGCCGGGAATATTGCCAACCTAGGGCGGATCGGGACGGTGGATACGTCCAGTTTGAACGCCTCGGGTGGATCGCAAAACCCCAAGACGCTGGACGGTGTGATCAGTAAGCTGACCGAATCCTTGACCCAGGGCGGTCATTTCGACGCGAATTCGCCGTTGGGCAAGATGGTCGCCGAACACCTGCCGAAATCTCCGTTCGGTACCGCGATGGCGACTCCCGACGCGATCAAAAGCGCTGTTGGCGACCTTCTCAAAGATAAGCTCGGAGAAAACTTTGGCGCCGCGTCCAATCTGGGCGGCAGTGGCAGCGTTAAAGGCGGTGGCGACCCCGAAGGTGGAAGCAGTGATCTGATGTCCCAAGCGGTTAACGGCCTGAGCAAAGCGTCCATGGACGGTGCGTTGAAATCAGACGGCGATGGCAGCACGTTCTCCGATGCTGACAAGCCCATGCTGCAAGAAGTCGCCGACTACATGGACAAGCATTCGTCGACGTACGGCACGCCGGATTCCGGGTCGTGGAGCAATGAGCTAAAAGAGAAAACCGACGGTAAGCAGGACAACTACCTCGATAAAGACGAAACCGCCAAGTTCCGTGGTGCGCTGGACGAAGTCAGCCAAAAAATAGGCCAAGGCGACAGCGGCAACAGCGATCAGGCCAACCTGCAAAACTCTCTAAACGGCGGGTCGTTGGGCGGCGGCAATAACAACCTCAACGCGCTCGGTGGTGGCGGCGGTTCCAGCGCAATTGACGGTGGCGGCGGAGGCGGCAACCTGGGTGGTGGCGCGCAAAACGATATTTCCCAGCAAAGCACTGGCAGCAGCGCCCTTGATATTTTCAAACAAGGCCTGCAAATGGGCCTCGGCATCAGTGGTGGCGGTGGCGGTGGCGGTAATGGCATGAGCAGTAGCGGTGGCGGCGAGAGCGGCGGCAATGGCTTGTCCAGCGAACTATCGAATCTGCTGCCTCAATTGCAGCACTTCGACCGGCAAAACGCAGCCTCGCAAGCAGCAGAAAATATCGTGGCCTTATTCAAGCAGGCGTCGCCTGAAGCACTAAGTTGACCTCGTTTCATTCCTGATTCGACACTGTTTGCCGGAGAAAGCCCTGTGACCATTTCTCAAATCAATTCGCTCAAAATTCCGCCAGTGGATCACGAGCAAGGGCTGGTTTCCGGGCCCGCGCAGGCGGATGTCGACCTATTCAATTCGGCGATGCAACCCAACACTGCCGAGGCCACCGGTCATTTTGCCGATGGGGTGTTAAGTGCGTTGTCGAAACAGATGGACTCAACGGGCAAGCTCTCCGAACAGGCCCAGCGCTCGATGAAAACCGCGTCCAGTTCGACCAATCCGATGGACATCGTGGACATGAGCCGGTCGTTGTCGCAGTACTCCTTGCAAATGTCCCTTACCACCAAAGTCTTGAGCAAGAGCGCCCAGGCACTCGATAAACTGACCAACTTGCAGTAAGGGGCCTACGTGAAACTTTTTGGGCCATGTCTATTGATGTGCCTGCTGCTGTTAGGCGGCTGTAGTGATGACACGGATTTGTTCGGCGGTTTGTCTGAACAAGACTCCAACGATGTGGTGGCCAAGCTCGCCGATCAGCACATTGATGCCCATAAGCGCATTGAAAAATCCGGCGTTGCAATCACCGTGGCGGCCCGCGACATCAACCGCGCGGTGCGTATCCTTGACGCAGCCGGTCTGCCTCGTCGGCCACGTACCAGCCTGGGAGAAATCTTCAAGAAAGAAGGGGTGATCTCCACGCCACTTGAGGAGCGGGCGCGCTATATCTACGCGCTTTCCCAAGAGCTTGAGTCAACGCTGTCGCAAATCGACGGGGTGATCGTGGCGCGGGTACACGTTGTGTTACCAGAACGGATTGCTCCCGGTGAGCCGGTTCAACCAGCATCGGCCGCGGTATTCATCAAACACACCGCAGCGCTAGACCCGGACAGCGTGCGTAGCCGCATCCAGCAGATGGTCGCCAGCAGCCTGCCGGGCATGTCTCAGGAAGGCCCCAATTCGCACAAAATCGCCATTGTGTTTGTGCCGTCGGCTGAATTTGTCGACAACGAAAACCTGATTCGCTTAGGGCCGTTTCTGGTGGACAGTTCGTCCCAGGGCTTCTGGACTGCGGTGATGTACCTGACACCCATTGCCGTGTTGCTGCTGTTCAGCGGCTTGGCGTTGATGCTCCGGGCCGATTGGCGTGAAGCGCTGTGGCGCCGGTTCGGTACGCGGCGACGGGGTGAATCGAATCTGCCGGCACGCTTATGACCGGTGACGCAACCGCTGAATGGGTGCGCTGGTGGTGCTGCACTTGGCACTGGGCTCACCCGGATTGGCAAACGCAATTTGCCTCTGGGCCAGGCGAAGACATGCATCGTTATGACGCAGTGGCGCGCAGCCAACACAACCGCTTTTTACTCAGCGTCGGTATCTCGCCTGGTCAGCCACCGCCACCTAACAACGATGTCCTGCAGTGGTTGGCGCTGACCGAACAGCAGCAGCAGGAGGCGTTGGCACTTATCCAAATGATCTGCTTTTCCCGCACGCCCAGCCCATCGGTTGATGCCGTTAGCCATGAGCAGTGGTGTCGGCGAGTGGCCAAGGCCCTTCGCCCCGGCGTTTGGTTGAGTCCCACCGTGGTCGATGTCCGCGAGCTATTGGGCGCCTGGCTGGGCGATGCCTATTGGTCGCGTCTGCGTCTGGCCTGGCCACCGGGTGTAGTCGACGAAACCCCGAGCCACGCGCCGGTTAATAAACTCAACACGTTGTGGCAAGCCGTGCTGTGGCGAGTCACTAATCTTGAATGACCTGTAGGAGCGCGCTTGCCCGCGATCGGACCGGGGTCGCGCTCGACCGTAGCAGTCGTAATCCAGCGAACGTAATTTTTTTGGTTAGAACTGCGTTTGGCATTTGGGACCGCTTCGCGATCCATCGCGGGCAAGCGCGCTCCTACAGAGTTATCGATGGAGACCAATAAATGCTAGTCCGCCGTCGTTTGTCGCTGGGAACCCACGCCGTTATTCACGAGCCCATTGTGCGCCGAGAGCACTTTGCCGATGCGCAACTGGCGAGCCAGTTGCTGGATAACGCGCGTCAACAAGCCGATACCTTGCGGACCGAGGCGCAAAGCGATTTGCGATGCCAACTCGATCAGGCTCTTGATCAGTTTTGGCAAAAGGCTAACGCTTTTTTGCAGGACCTGGAGGCCGAGCGCCGAGCATTGCAACAGACGGCAATGGCCAGCGTCGAAGAGTTGCTGACCCTGGCGATGGGACAACTGCTGGAGGGAACGTCCTTCAGCGAGCGTACGCGGGCATTGATCAACCAACTCGCGGTCACTCAAGTGCATCCCGACCACGCCACTCTGAGCTGCCATCCGGACGTGTTGCCGGAGGTCCAGCCATGGTTAGCAACCAGCAAGTTTGCAACCCTGTGGCAACTGCAAAGCGAACCCTCGATGCCGCCGGATGCATTGCGCCTGAGCAACGCCTCCGGTGCATTCGACATTGACTGGTCGAGTATTGAGCGCGGCTTATTGGCCAAGAAGGATTAATCCTGCCGGTGAAGGAACTGACTAGGGGTTTAGGACCACCCATTGTCAAACCCCATTGCCGGAGTACGACGCCATGATCAGCTTCAAAGCCCTGCAACACCAACTCGACAATTCAGTCGCCCACAGTCAGAGCGGGCTGGATGACGCTGCCATGGACGCGGCCGAAAGTGGCTCCCCGGAAGATTTCAGAGCCTTCACCGACGCCGCACAAAAAATGGCCACCTCGACCTCGGTGATGAGCGAAGGGCTGCGCGCCGAACACGGTCTGACCAAGTCGATCATCGATGGAATTCAGTGACTTCGGCGCGGTGATCAGTCAGTGGTGCGAGCAAAACTCGCCCGCGCCACTTGACTGCTGGATCGATGAAGCCAACGCCCGGCTGGTGGTGATCGACGGCGGCGTGCGTTGCAGTATCGACGTCCTTGATCCCTACGATGCGCGGGACCCTTTGCGGGTCGCCGCGATGCTTAGCCAAGGCGGTGCGAGTGTTGCTTGCGACTGCGACGGCGCCCTTGGCATCGACCCAGACACCCACTGTTTGACTTTGCTTAATTGGCTGCCAGGCCCCGGATCTGCCGAGGCATTGATGGATCGGCTGGAGGGGCTGGCTAATCAGCGGGCCGCCATGCTCAGCCTGTTGGAAACCTACCTGCGCGACTCGGCGGTATCTGGACCGGGTCGCGGGACAAACAACGCATGGCAACCAGGAGTGTGAAATGCGCAAGGCCTTCAAGTGGTTGCCTTTGTTGTTGATGTTGGCGAATGCCTCGGTGTTCGCAGCAGTACCGGCCGCGTGGAAACACACCGCCTATGCCTACGACGCTAAAGAAACCACGGTCAACGTGACGTTGCAGGACTTCGCCAAGGAGTTTGGCATGGGCCTGGACATGCCGCCCATCGACGGCGTGGTCGACGGCCACATTCGCTCCCAGAGCCCGCAGGACTTTCTTGATCGGCTGGGCCTGGAGCATCACTTTCAATGGTTCGTCTACAACGAGACCCTGTACGTCAGCCCTTCAGACCAACAAACCTCTGCGCGGATCGAAGTCTCCCCGGATGCAGTGGATGACTTGAAAGGTGCATTGACTGACCTTGGTTTGCTGGATCCCCGTTTCGGTTGGGGCGCTTTACCGGACGAGGGGGTTGTTCTCGTGCGCGGCCCGGCGAAGTACGTGGACATGATTCGCGAACACAGTAAAAAGAATGACGCGCCTGCTGAGAAGCAAGACATCATCGTTTTGCCGCTGCGCTACGCCAATGCGGCGGACCGAACCATTCGCTATCGCGACCAGGAGATTACCGTGTCCGGTGTCGCCAGCATCCTGCAAGAATTGCTGCAAAGCCGCTCCAAGGGTCAATCAATCAATGGCGTCAACGTGGTTCAGGGCGGTGGCATAACCGGTGCCGATGGCGCATTAGGTGCAAGCTCGGGCTTGGGTAACATGGGAGGCATGGACAACAGTTCGCTGGAGCAGGGCATCGACCGGGTACTCAGCGGTGGCAGAGGCAGAAGCTCTCGCAGCGCAGGCTCCTCTGGGAGCAAGGGCAAGATCAGGGTCAGCGCGGACGTACGTAACAACGCCGTATTGATTTACGACCTGCCCAAACGCCGCGGCTTGTATCAAAACCTGATCAAGCAATTGGACGTGCCACGGAACTTGATTGAAATCGATGCCGTCATCCTCGACATCGACCGCAAGGAACTGGCTGAACTGTCCAGCCGCTGGAACTTCAACGCAGGCAGCGTCAGTGGGGGCGCGTCGTTGATGGATGCCAGTTCTGCCTCAACGCTATTCATCAAGGATGCAGGAAAATTCTCTGCTGAATTGCATGCTCTGGAAGGTAACGGGTCGGCGTCGATTATCTCCAATCCGTCGATCTTGACCCTGGAAAACCAGCCAGCGGTGATCGACCTCAGCCGCACGGAATACCTCACCGCTACCGGCGAACGGGTTGCCAACATCGAACCGATTACAGCGGGCACCAGCTTGCAGGTGATTCCACGCTCACTGGACCATGACGGTAAGTCGCAGGTGCAATTGATCGTCGACATAGAAGATGGGCAGATCGACGTGTCGCAAATCAACGATACGCAACCGTCCGTGCGCCGTAGCAACGTCAGCACCCAGGCGGTGATCGCTGAGCATGGGTCGCTGGTAGTGGGCGGTTTTCACGCCATGGAAGTCAATGACACGGTGAGCAAGATCCCGATCCTTGGCGATATCCCGTGGATTGG
>NZ_JAMFRV010000660.1 GCF_026224925.1 Pseudomonas sp.
CCACGGTGGCGAGCATCAACGCGATACCGGCGAGCATCTGGTTGGAGATACCAAACAATGGCCACAAGGTGTTGATCCCGCCCAATGGGTCGATCACGCCTTGGTACAGCAGATAGCCCCACATCGCCACGCAACCGCCAGTGGCGATCAAGTTAGCCGTCCAGGACTCCGTACGCTTCAGCGCCGGGACGAATGTACCCAGCAAATCCTGAAGCATGAACCGACCGGCACGCGTGCCCGCATCGACTGCCGTCAGGATGAATAACGCTTCGAACAGAATCGCGAAGTGGTACCAGAACGCCATGGTGTCTTTGCCTGGCAATACCTGGTGTAGGATCTGCGCGATACCGACCGCCAAGGTTGGCGCGCCACCGGCACGGGCCAAGACCGTGGTCTCACCGATGTCTTTGGCCACTGCAACCAATGCGTCTGGGGTAATCGCAAAGCCCCAACTGCTGACGGTTTGCGCAACGGTCACCACATCACCGCCGACAATCGCTGCCGGGCTGTTCATGGCGAAGTACACGCCAGGGTCGATCACTGAAGCTGCGACCATGGCCATGATTGCCACGAATGACTCCATCAGCATGGCGCCGTAGCCGATGTAACGGGAGTTGGCTTCGCTATCGAGCAGCTTCGGCGTGGTACCCGACGCGATCAACGCGTGGAAGCCCGAAACCGCACCGCAGGCGATGGTGATGAACAGGAACGGAAACAGACCGCCCTTCCACACCGGACCCGTACCGTCGGTGAACTGCGTCAACGCTGGCATTTTCAGCTCAGGCGCAAGGACCAAGATACCGATGGCCAACGCGAGAATGGTGCCGATTTTCAGGAACGTCGACAGGTAATCACGTGGCGCCAATAACAGCCAAACCGGCAATACCGCTGCCACAAAACCGTAGCCAACCAACATCCAGGTGATTTGAATGCCGGTAAAGGTGAACGCCTTGGCCCAGACCGGGTCAGCAGCAACTTGCCCGCCAGCCCAAATCGACACCAGCAGCAGAATCACACCAATCAGCGAGATCTCGCCAATCCGGCCCGGACGGATGTAGCGCATGTACACGCCCATGAACATCGCCAGGGGGATGGTCGCCATGACCGTGAACATGCCCCACGGGCTGTCCGCCAAGGCTTTGACCACGATCAACGCTAACACCGCAAGGATGATGATCATGATCAGGAAGCAACCAAACAGTGCAATAGAACCAGGCACCTTGCCCATTTCCTCGCGCACCATCTCGCCCAGGGAACGGCCGTTGCGCCGCGTCGAGAGGAACAGAATCATGAAATCCTGCACTGCCCCGGCGAAGACCACGCCGGCGATCAGCCACAGCGTGCCCGGCAAGTAACCCATTTGCGCAGCCAGCACCGGGCCGACCAATGGGCCAGCGCCAGCGATGGCGGCAAAGTGGTGACCAAAAAGGATGTGCTTGTTGGTCGGCACGTAGTCCAGACCATCGTTGTTGAGGACTGCTGGGGTGGCACGACTTGGGTCAAGTTGCATCACTCTGGTGGCGATGAACTTGCTGTAATAGCGGTAGGCAACCAGATAGATTGCGACCGCGGCAACCACGATCCAGAGAGCATTGACGGCTTCACCGCGACGCAGCGCGACGACACCCAGTGCGAATGCCCCCAAGCAGGCAACGGCAAACCAAGCGAGATGTTTGGTCAGTCGGGTCATTGTGGGTCTCCTGCCGAGGACCGTAACCCTGCGGCGATAATTGTTATTGTGTGCCCTGTTAAATGAGCCCCGCTACTATCCGCGCACCGCGCTCGCATAGACATCCGCAATACTACCGGGGCACCTACGTAGTACTACGCGGGTAAAATGCAGCCGTACGCGGCTACCATGTGGCTCCTTTGCGCCCAAAACCCGGATTTCACTCGTCATGCAACTCAAACACAAGATCGTCGCACTCGGGATTCTGCCGCTGATACTCGCCGTCGCGGTCATCAGCGCGCTGGTGATTTCGCAAAACCAGCGACTGGGCGAACAGCAGGCGCAATTGATCGAAGACAGCATCCTCGCCAGCAAACGTGCCGAGCTGAAAAACTACGTGGAAATGGCAATGAGTTCCCTGGCGCCACTGTATAAGAGCGGTCGCGACGATGAGCAGACCAAGCAGCAGGTGCTCAAAGAACTGGAAAAACTGAGTTTCGGCATCAACGGTTACTTCTTCGTTTATGACCACAACGGCCGCAGCCTGATGCACCCGCGGCAAGCCGACTTGGTGGGCCGTGACCTGTGGAACATGACCGACCCCCATGGTCTGCCGGTGATTCAAGCGCTGCTGAAAAGCGCTCAGAGCGGCGACGGTTTCCAGCCTTATGCGTGGGAAAAGCCGTCCACTGGGCAAGTCACTGACAAGCTTGCCTACGTAGTGATGCTCGACCGCTGGGGCTGGATGCTCGGCACGGGGATTTACCTTGAAGACGTCGAACGCGCCACCCAGCAAGCCCGTGAAGAAGTGGCACACGGCATCCATACCACCATGCTTGCGATTGGCATCGTGGCACTGATTGCCGTGCTGTTGGTGTTCGCTGGCGGCCTGACCTTAAACGCCAGTGAACACCGCTTGGCTGATAAAAAGCTTCAGGGCCTGACCCAACGCATCGTCAGCCTTCAGGAAGAAGAACGCTCCAGACTGTCCCGTGAACTGCACGACGGCATCAGCCAAGTGCTGGTGTCGATCAAATTTCAATTCGAACTGGCAGGCCTTGAACTGGAAGCCGCCAGCGGCAAAGGTCCGGAGATTCTGCGCCAAGGCATCGAGCGACTGGCCGACGCGATTGGCGAGGTCCGGAGCATTTCCCACGACCTACGCCCTTCCCTGCTGGACACCCTCGGCCTGGCCGCCGCTGTTACGCAGTTGGTCACCGAGTTCGAACTGCGCAGCGGCCTGCGCGTGCACTATCAGAACAACCTTGGCGATTTCAAACTGGTGGATGGCGCGCCGGTGGCCTTGTTCCGCATCCTTCAGGAAGCCCTGACCAATATCGAACGTCACGCCCACGCCAAGAGCGTTTACATTGACCTGGAAGGTGACTCAGTGCAGATCAGGCTGTCGGTGTGCGACGACGGCGTGGGCTTCAAGATCAACCGGCTGGAGTCGATACAGGGAGGTATCGGCTTGCGCAACATTCGCGAACGGGTTGATCATTTCAGCGGTCAATTCAACCTGGCGTCGGTGCCGGGCAAAAGCGAACTGATCGTTACCCTGCCCACTCGACCGCGTTCACTCGCCTAGCACAACCAGAGCCTGCCAATGAGCCCCTCACACCCCATTCGTATCGCCTTGGTGGATGATCACGCGTTAGTGCGTGACGGCATACGTGCGTTACTGGCTGTTCGGCCTTCGTTTGATGTCGTTGGCGAAGCGCAAGATGGTCCCGAAGCCATCGAACTCTGCGGCCGGGTATCACCGGATATTCTGCTGGTCGATATTGGCCTCAAGGAAATGAACGGCCTGGAGTTAACCCGCTTGCTGCGCGCCCAGTACCCGGACATCAAAATCCTGATATTAAGCATGTACGACAACCAGGAATACATCGCCACGTCCATTCGCGCGGGCGCCAGCGGTTACGTGCTGAAAAACGCACCGTCCCGGGAAATCGTCGCGGCCATTGAAGCGATTGCCGCAGGCGGTACGTTTTACAGCGCCGAAGTCGCGCTCAAGCTGGCGAGCAAAAAGCCCGATGAAACCGAACTGACGCCAAGGGAAAGCCAAGTATTGGTGGGACTGGCCAAGGGCCTGGACAACAAGACCATCGCCCGGGAATTGGAAATCAGCGTACGCACGGTCGAAACCCACCGCCTGAGTATTCGACGCAAGTTGAACGTTGATAAACCGGCGGGCCTGGTCAAGTACGCCATGGAGCACGGTTTGCTGGCGCGTTGAACAGGCGCGCGAAACCTGAATTAATCCAAATTCAAGTGGGAGTGAATTCATTCACGAAGGCCGCGACTCGGTATGGCAGCCAAACCGCGCCACCTGCTTCCCGAATAGATTCGGTCCCACATCTACAAATAGTCCGTAGTTGGTTCTATCTCTGTGTGGTGGATGCAACCGCCACACTGGCAAGATCGCCTGTATTCCAGCCGCCACCCAGCGCTTTGATCAAGGCCACATTGGCACTTAGCTGACGCGTCTGAAGATCCAGCACGCTGCGCTGCGAATCAAGGGCAACGGTCTGCGCCTCAACCACATCCAGATACCCCACCGCACCTTGGCGATAACGTGCCAGGGCCAAGTCTTCCGAATACTGCGCGGCATCGGCTGCGTCATGCTGATCTTTCAGCGCATCGCCCAGCCCGGAGATCAATGTGAGGTTGTCCTCTACTTGCTGGAACGCGCCCAACACCACGCTCCGATAGCGAGCGCCCGCTTCGTCGGTTTGCGCTTTGGCAATATCAACTCCAGCTTGCCTCGCACCGGCGTCGAACAGCGTGGTCACCAATGTCGGACCGATTGCCCAGAACAGGTTGGGGGCCGCAAGCAAACCCGCGTATTCGTCGCTTTGATACCCCGCTTGCGCGCTGAGGGTAATCGTGGGGAAGAACGCCGCGCGGGCTACGCCGATTTTCGCATTGGCTTCAGCAATCCGTCGTTCCGAAGCGGCAATGTCAGGCCGCCGTTGCAACAATGCTGAAGGCACGCCGGTTGGCACCACGGGCAGCACAATGGCTTGGGTGTTGGAGCCGACGCTGAACTCCGACGCCGAAGCGCCCACCAGCGAAGCAATCGCATGCTCCATCAGCGCCCGCTGGGCAAGGTTTTGCTTAAGTTGCGACTTGGCCGACGACAGCTGCGTTTTCGCCCGGGATACGTCCAGCCCGGAAACGATGCCGCCGCCATGCAGGCCTTCGGTCAAGTTCACCGCCTTGGCATACGCGTCTGTGCTTTCCTTCAACAACTGCGTTTGCTGATCGAGACCGCGCAAGCGAATGTAGCTGTCGGCCAACTGGGTTTGCAGGCTCAGGCGCGCATTGGCCAGATCGGCTTTGCTCGCTTGCGCCTCATCGGTACCGGCGGCAACGGAGTCGCGCACGCGGCCCCACAGATCGACCTCGTAATCGACCTCGGCCCCCACGGTAAACGAGTTGTACTCCGGCCCCGCAGTGGCGGAGCGCAACGGACGGGTGTCGGATTGACGATCACGTTGGCCGTTGACGTTGCCTTTGACGCTAGGGAATAACCCCGATTGCACCTGCGTAACAAACGCCTGGGCCTGAGCATAATGCGCCAGGGCGGCGGCCAGGTCCGGGTTGTTGATCAACAAACGCTGCTGCAAATCATTGAGCTGCGGGTCGTTATAGATCCGCCACCAGCCATCGCGGCTTAACTGATCGGAGGGCTGCGCGGCGCGCCATGGGCCGTCCGTACGGTACTGCGCAGATACCGGGGTCTGCGGCGTCTGGTACTCCGGGGCCAAGTGACAAGCGCCAAGCCCAATCAATGTCGTCAGCAGGACACTGATTTTAAAAGCAGGTCGAGTATTAACCATGAGCTTTGGCCACTGCTTCGTTAGATTTGGCGGGATCGTTGGGTTTGGTGATTTGCACCATGTCACCGTCGAGCAAACCGTCTGGCGGCGTATCGATGACTTTATCGGTCGGCAACAGACCGGAGCCGATCTCCACCGCGTCGCCAAAGTCTCGGGCGATAGTTACAGTCTTGAATGAAACGTGATTGCCTTCACCAAGGGTCGCCACACGCATGCCGTGATCGTCGAACACCAGCGCGCTGGAGGGCAAGCGCAAGGCATTGGCTTGCACTGGAAGCTTGAACTGCACGGTGGTGAAGCTGCCCGGCATCAGGCGACGGCCAGGGTTTTCAACCAGTAATTGAACCAGCGTGGTGCCGGAGGCAGCGTTAACCGAGTCGGCCGAGGCGATCACTTTGGCGGTGAATTGCTCTTGCTGGTACTCCGGCACCGTGAGGCTGGCCGTCGCACCGGCACGCACCAATGGCGAAAAACTTTGTGGCACTTGCACGTACACCCGCAAACGGCTGACGTCCGACACCGCAAACAACTCCTGCGACGTGCCGCCACCGGCACTGATCAATTGACCAACGTCGGTGTTACGCGCTGTGACCACCCCATCAAACGGCGCGATCAGACGCTGGAAACCCTTGGTTGCGACCAGCCGTTCAACATCGGCTTTAGCAGCGGCAACGTCGGCCTGCTTGGCAGCTTGGTCACTGACGCGCTCGTCGACTTCCTGACGCGAAACCGAGTCTGATGCCAGCATCGCCTGCCAACGCTTTGCCGTAGTGCCCGCCAGGGACGAATTGGCTTGCGCTGTGGACAGTACCGCGCGGGCCTGGACCAATTGTTGGTCCAGCTCCGGCGTATCGATCTCAGCCAATAACTGCCCAGCTTTAACCGGCGCACCGATGTCGACTTTCCACGACTTCAAATAGCCGCCCACCCGTGCAGAAATCGACGCCCGGGAATAGGCTTCAAGCCTGCCCGGCAAGTTCAGCACAGGGCCCTGGGTCGCAGGGTTTGGCGTGATCAGCACAACGCTGGGTACCGCTTGGGTATCGGTCCAGACTTTCAGGTCTTTCGATTCGCTGGCCCGGATGGAAATTCCGGCTACTACCACAATGACGACGACGATCAGCGCGATGACGATGCGTAACAGGCCACCCCGCCGACGAGGAGGTGTTGTGTTGTTTGATGCAGAAGTGTCGATTGACATATCAAGACCCTTGAATGGCGGTTGCCGGGATGGACGCTTGATCGCGGCGTGCGTGAAGAATGCTGAAAATCACCGGTACCAGAAACAACGTTGCGACAGTGGCGAAGGCCAGGCCACCGATAACGGCTCGACCCAACGGCGCGTTTTGCTCGCCGCCCTCCCCCAAGCTCAAGGCCATGGGCGCCATCCCAATGATCATCGACAAGGCGGTCATCAATACCGGTCGGAAACGCGTGAAGCCAGCCTCAAGTGCGGCCTTGATCGGGTCGCCGTGGGCGGCCAGCTGTTCTCGACAGAAGCTGACCACCAGAATGGCGTTTGCGGTCGCCACCCCCATGCACATAATGGCCCCGGTCAACGCGGGTACTGACAACGTGGTATGCGTCATGAATAACGTCCAGACGATGCCCGCCAGTGCTGCCGGTAAGGCCGTGATGATCACAAACGGGTCAGTCCAGGACTGGAAGTTGACGACGATCAATAAGTAGATCAACACCACCGCGCCCAATATGCCGAATAGCATTCCGTTGAAGGCGTTGTTCATGGTCTGCACCTGCCCTTGAAACAGTACCTTCGAACCCTTTGGCACATCGCTGGCGCTGTCGGCAATAAGCTTCTGAATATCAGACGCCACCCCCCCGAGGTCACGGCCTTGAGTCGAGGCGAAGATCTCCACCACCGACTGAATGTCCGACTGGCTCACCACCGAGTTGCTGTGGGTACGCTCAATCGTCGCCAGACCGCCGAGAATCTGCCCGGCAGAACCCGGCCCCGAGGCGCTGAGCGGCAGGTTATGCAATGCCGCCAACGTGTCGAGATTGTACTGCGGGGTCTGCATCACGATCGGGTACGACACGCCGTTCGCGGTGTTCAGCCAGTACGTCGGAGCCACCTGACTGGAACCTGCAAAGTTGACCACCAGACTGTTGGTAATGTCGCGTTCGGTAATCCCGACCAGCTGCGCCCGGGTCCTATCCACATTGACCTTGAACGTCGGCAATTGTTGCGACTGCTGAACACGTGCATCCACCACGCCAGGCACCTTGCGCACGTCGCGCAATAGCTTGTTGGCATAAGCAAAGTTGCCCGCCAAATTGTTGCCTTGAATCTGCACATCGATGGGCGCTGCCGCTCCGAAATTGAGGATCTGACCGACGATGTCCGCTGGCGGATAAGAGAACACCACCCCGGGAAATTCTCGCGGCAGGCGCTCACGCATTTCACGCACATATTCGGCCGTGGGGCGGTGGTCCTCGTTGAGTTTGATCTGAATGTCAGTGTCCTGGGAGCCCACCGTCCCAGTGTTGTTATAGGCGGTGTTGATGCCGCTGACCGACAAGCCGATGTTGTCCACCATGGTGCCCAGTTCAGCAGCTGGAATGATCCGTCGAATGGAGTTTTCGACGTCGAAAATAACCTGCGCAGTGGTTTCGACGCGCATGCCAACGGGGGCCCGAACGTGCATCAGGATCTGTCCGGAGTCCACCGCAGGGAAGAAATTGCGCCCTAGATAAGGCACCAAACCGAAGGACAGCACAACGAAGCCAAGGAAGCAGGTGACAAACAAACCACGGTGGTGCAAAGCCGATTCCAGCATCGAATGATAGCTATCACGGAGTTTCTCGAACTGCTTTTCGAACCCCCGCTGGAAGCGCACCAGTGGATTTGAAGAAGGTTTGCGGTGTGCCTCCTCTTCCTCTTTGGTATGCGGCTTGAGCAAGAAGTTAGCCATTGTCGGCACCAAGGTACGCGACAGAATAAACGAGGCAATCATAGCGAAGATCACCGCTTCGGCCATTGGCACGAAGAGGAATCGAGCAACGCCATCGAGGAAGAACATCGGCACGAACACGATACAAATACACAGCAGCGAAACGAACGCCGGGGTCACGATCTGCGCGGCACCGTCGAGAATCGCCTCCTTTACTTGCTTGCCTTGTTCAAGGTGCCAGTTGATGTTCTCGATGGTCACTGTGGCATCGTCGACAAGGATACCAACGGCCAGCGCCAGCCCTCCCAAGGTCATGATGTTCAGGGTCTCGCCCAATGCAGAAAGCATCGCGATTGAAGACAGAATCGCCAGCGGAATCGATACCGCAATGATGACTGTCGAACGCCAGCTGCCGAGGAATAACAGGATCATCAAGCTGGTCAGTGCTGCAGCAATAACCCCCTCCCGGGCGACACTTTCAATGGCGGCGCGGACAAACAACGATTGATCACTGATAAAATCGATTTTCAAGTTTTCAGGTAACGCCGCCTTCGAGGCCTCGAGCTTTTCCCTGATCCCGGCGATAACCCCCAACGTCGATGCCGATCCGGTTTTCAAGACCGTAATCAATACCGAGCGACTACCGTTAACATGGACGATGTTCTGTTGCGGTGGATTGCCGTCGCGCACGCTGGCCACGTCACGCATCAGGACGGTCGTGCCGTTGACAGTCTTGATCGGCAAGTCCTCCAGATCGGCAATCGCCGACGGGGCGTTGTTCAGTTGCAGCATGTACTCGTAGCCGCCGATCTTTTCCGTACCGATAGGCGTGATCAGGTTTTGCGTGGCCAGGGCGTTAGCCACATCCTGGCCCGATAAACCGCGCGCTTGCATGGCCGCAGAATCCAGGTCGATCTGCACCTGCCGGCTTTTACCGCCAAACGGATAGGGCATGGCCGCGCCTGCAACCGTGGTCAGCATCAGCCGTACAGTGTTCAGTCCCAGGTCGCCCAGTTGCTGTTCGCTGAGGCCTTTGCCCGACAGCGCGAGCTGCACGATCGGCACCGTCGAGGCGCTGTAATTCAAAATCAGTGGCGGCGTGGTTCCTGGTGGCAACTGCTTCAGGATCGCCTGCGATACGGACGTCAGTTGCGCGTTGGCGGTACTGATATTCACGTTGGGCTGAAAGTAGACCTTGACGATGCCAAAGCCATTCAGCGATTGCGCCTCAATGTGCCGAACATCGTTGACGGTTGTGGTCAGCACCCGTTCAAAAGGTGAGGTAATTCGCCCCGCCATCTGGTCCGGGGACAGGCCGGTGTACTGCCAGATAACAGCAATCACAGGGATACGGATTTCAGGAAAAATATCGGTTGGCGTGCGCAAGGCAGCCAGCGGGCCGATGATCATAATAAATATCGCCAGCACGACAAAGGTATACGGCCGGCTTAAAGCTATACGTACGAGGCCTTGCATTATTGTTATCCGGACTGGAAACCGAGCAGAGACCGGCACACCTCAACGCAAACTGCTGGCGCGATGTGTTCCACTGCATATCCATGGTTACGTAAATGGCCGCGATGAGCCGCTGGGGCCGAACAGGACGTTCGATTATTCAGCAGGCTGAACGCACAGGTGCATGACAATTCGGGAGGGGTATTTCAACACAGACAGAAGTCACCGCTACCCGCAGGGCATATTGAATTCAGCCAGAACCGTCGGTTTTTTCATGACGGTATTGCCGACTGACACGCCACCAGAATTCGATCTTCATTAACGTCACCCTGCTGCAAAGCCCCACGAGCTGTGGCATGCGCCACCATATCGACATTAGAGGTATACGCCAACAAATTTCTGCGCAGGAACTACGCGCGTATTGCGGACAGTGCTTACTTTGCTCCTTTCCACGATAAAAGCGCTAGCTGAACCCTAACGTTAATCGACCGAATAAAGCCTTGCCCTTTAAAAAAGGCCGCCCATAATTGAGGCATATACCGTTATACCAGAGGATCAGATGATCAAAACACCGGTTTTGTTTTGTCCTGTCATCCCTGCCACCAGTGGTTGTTCCAATGGAGCCATCCGCCGTGCAGCGCGTCGTATGGGCCAGATATATGACGATGCGTTCGCACCCGCCGGGCTCAAAGGCACTCAATATTCATTGCTGTCGCAAATTTTTCGCCTGCAAGGCCCAACAATGCGCGGTTTGGCACAAGAGTTGGTCATGGACCTTTCAGCCTTGGGCCATACCCTTAAACCGCTAGAGCGCGACGGGTATGTCGAACTAACCGTGGACGCCACGGATCGCCGCTGCCGACGGGTTAATTTAACTGAAAACGGTGTACGTAAATATCAAGAAGCCCGCAAGATCTGGGAGCGCATCCGCAGCGCGTTCGATGACGTCTACGGCGTGGAAGAAGCAGCCCAGCTGCGCGCCACACTCGACTACGTTGCCTCAGCGAAGTTTGCCGCCGCAATGATGCTCAAGTTGGCTGACGACTGATATTTTTTCGAGAGCAACGACCCGGATGGATTATCCGCGGCCATCGCCACTCGTCGTCGTATCAGGCACTTTTCGGCTGCGCCATCACCCAAGTCATGTAACGACTCTATAAACCCCGGAGACGAATCATGACCATGAAATATGTCACGACCATTGCTTTCGCTACCTTGCTGTCGGCCACTTCCATGGTCACGATGGCGGCAACCACCGGTATTAGCGATCCAACGAACAGAACCCCTTCGACAACCGGCATGGGCGCCGACCCGACCAATGATCAAGGCACAACCAATCCGGAAAATGTCCTGAATCCGCCGAGCAAGAAAAATGAGAATTCCTCTCACGTTCCCGGCACAAAAGGCAGTAATAACAATGGCGCAGACCAATCTCCATCGACCGGTGTCGGCAAAGGCAGCGGTGCAAACGGCGACACTACTAACGAGATTAAGTAAGGTTTGTCGTAACGTTGTAGAAGCCAACTTGTTGGCGGGGCTGATCAGGTAAACCGTGTTGGGCATTCGCAAGCAAGCTCCCACAAGATCGCTGAAATGCCCCAAGTCCAGCGCCATGCCGAGAACACTGTGGGACCGAACTTGTTCGGGAAGCAGACGGCGCGGTGCCCCAGACAGACCGCGCCGTCGCCCGCGCGAATCATTCAGAACGATCAGTATCGCTGGCCTGATTTGTACTGACCACGGCTTTAGCGTGTTCGGCGCGTTGCTGTGCTTGAGCTTCCTCTTGCTGGTAATGCTGCATCACCGTGTCGGTGTGCGCCAACATCTGAGCTTGGGTGCGATCGCCACCGTCTGCGGCCATTGCGCCAACAGAAGTACCCAGCAAGGCGATAATGAATAAGGCTTTAAACGTTTTCATGAGTGTCTTCCAAATAGGGTCTATCGGCACTCATTGTGCCGACAGGAGCGTTAAGCTCGAGCCCATATTGGGGGGATGGACCTTTCAGCCTGATCCCCGCTACATGAATTATTTTACAGGTTGGTTTAAATCAGTTAACCCAACCGCCACCACGCCAGTGCCAGCCATCAGGGCGGTGTTCCCAATGCGGGTGCACATAGCGATAGCCCGGACGCATCGGTTCCCAATGTCCACCAACGGCCACGTAACGCGCGCCGTCCCAGCGCCAATAGCCATGAGCCCAGATAAAGCCTTCGCGGCGACCTGGCTCCTGTTCGACGATACGTTCCGGAGGTGGTTGTGGAGAGACGACTTCAACGTACTCGGTTTGCACGGGACGATCGTGAACAACGCGACGTTCATGCACAACGCAGCCGCTGGTCACAGCGACCACAGCAACTACTGCTACACAGCGAAAAAACATAGTTTTGCCTCGGTTACACTTTGGACACATTTTGAAACGTACAGCACTTTGATCATCCATGACAGCAGTTTTACCGGACCATTACATTCGGCTACAAGCCTCGTCCTGCGGGCGCAGTGGCCCACTTGCCAGCCTTCACATAGGCGGCCACTATGGGTGCAGATGCGCCTCTGACCGTCAGTTCGACGTCATGGAAATCTCATCTCGGAAACCTATCAATGCCCGCGCCCAGCATCACGTTGCGCCCTTTGTGCCTATCGATTTGCCTGCTGGTGCTTGCTCCTTTTCCAGTACTGGCAAGCACCCCAGCAGCATTGAACCCAGCCGATATTGCCTGGTTGCGGCGCGACGGTTTTGACCTCGACGCAGCGAGCGTCATGCGTTTGCGGTCCATGGGCCGTACGGGACTGTTAGAGGCGCAACTGACTGAGCGTATTCCCGAACAACTGCCACCCGCCATCAGCACATTGCTGCACGGCTACCCTGCCCTCACGTCTTCGCTTGAAGCGTCCTTGATCACACGCAAGCAGGAGCAAGACCAGCTCAACGCAATGCCTGATGGCGACGACAAAGTGGCTGCAAAAAAAGCGGCACAGCAGGCGGCCAATGAGTTCGGCCAACAAGCGCAGGAAATTGTCATGTTACGGGCGGTCTACGGACCGAACCAATTAAAGGAGCAGTTGATCAGCTTTTGGCTCAACCATTTCAGCGTCTACATGGGCAAGGGGCGCGTGCGCTGGATGGCGGCGGATTATGAAGAGCAGGTAATTCGTCCGCACGCGCTGGGCAAATTCAAAGACCTGGTGATGGCGACGCTAAAGAGCCCGGCAATGCTTGAGTATTTAGACAATGCGCAAAACGCCGAAGGTAAAGTTAATGAAAATTATGCCCGCGAGCTGATGGAGTTACATACGCTCGGTGTGGGTTCGGGATACACCCAGCAAGACGTGCAACAACTGGCGCTGATTTTGACTGGCTCCGGGCTTGTACCGCTGGATGGCAAGGAGCAAAAATTTCCGCCGGCACTCGCGCCGTTTGTAGTGCGCGAAGGTTTGTTCCAATTTAACCCCAAGCGCCATGACTTCAGTGACAAAGTTCTGCTGGGGCAGCCCATCAAGGGCTCAGGATTCGAAGAAGTGACCCAGGCTGTAGAGCTGATCACGCGCCAAAAAGCCTGCGCACAATTTATTTCACGTCAGTTGGCCCAGTATTTTGTCGCCGACAACCCGCCGCAAGCGTTGGTCGAGCGCATGGCCGCGACCTTCCTGCGCAGCGATGGGGATATCGCCCAAGTCATGCGAACACTGTTTCAGTCCAGGGAGTTGCAACAAACCGCGGGAACGAAGTTCAAGGACCCGATCCAGTTCGTCGCCTCTTCGGTACGGCTGGCGTATGACGGCAAATCCCTGGCCAACGCCATGCCCATGGTCAACTGGCTGAATCAGATGGGCGAGCCGGTGTTCGGACGCGTCACGCCAGACGGTTGGCCCCTGGACTCCAGCGGCTGGACCAGTTCGGGGCAGCTGTCCAAACGCTTTGAAATAGCGCGCAATATCGGCCGCGGCGACAACCGATTGTTTACCCCAGAAGGCAGTCCCAAGGCAGGTATCGGATTTCCAATGATTACCACACGGCTTTTTTACGATGCGGTTGCTCCGGGTTTGAGTGCTGCGACGCGAGGGGCACTGGACCAAGCCGCTTCGCAGCAGGAATGGAACACGTACCTGTTGTCCTCGCCTGATTTCAACAGCCGATGACAGCATTGATGACGTGAGCATGGCCAAGGCCGGCTGAATCTCCATCACGATCCATTGCGTCATGAGGTGCCTAATGAACCGCCGAGAATTCCTGATTGCCAGCGCTGCGGCTGCGGCCTTGCCGAGCCTGTCGTTTTCCGGAAAGTTATTTGCCGCACCGCCCTCGGCGCCGCGATTCCTGTTCGTCTTCCTGCGTGGCGGCTATGACTGCAACAATTTGCTGGTGCCATACAACAGCGACTTCTACTACGAGTCACGGCCAACGCTTGCCATCGCCAGACCCGACCCGAGCAACCTCAACAGTGCCATTGCGCTGGACTCCAATTGGGGCCTGAACCCGGTCCTGCGTGACTCGATTTATCCGTTGTGGCAGCGCAAACAAATCGCCTTCGTCCCGTTTGCCGGCACCGACGACCTGTCGCGCAGCCACTTCGAGACTCAAGACAACATTGAGTCAGGGGAACCCAGTGATAAGCGCAACGGCTATGGTTCGGGCTTTCTGGCGCGCCTCGCCCAAGCGTCGCCGGGCAGCGCGCCGATTGCCTTCACGGACGCGTTGCCGCTGAGCTTTCAGGGCGGTAAAGACATCCCGAATCTGTCGTTGAGGGGAGTCTCCAAACCGGCTTTCGATGACCGGCAATCATCGATTCTCGCGGGTATGTACAAGGGCACCCCGCTCGCCGCCTCTGCGTCTGATGGCCTTGAACTGCGCCAGCATGTATCGAAAGACCTTGAGGAAGAAATGATGCGCGCCAATCGTGGCGCGGCAACAGCAAAGAACTTCTCCGCAGAGACCCAGCGTATGGCGACCTTGATGCGCGACCAGTACCGACTGGGTTTCGTCGATGTGGGCGGTTGGGATACTCACGTCAATCAAGGCAGCACCACCGGCAATCTCGCCAATAACCTCGCCAACCTAGGGCAAGGTTTGGCGGCATATGCCGAGGCGCTGGGCGATGAATGGAACAACACCACGGTGGTGGTTGTGTCCGAGTTCGGTCGCACGTTTCGCGAGAACGGCGATCGCGGAACCGATCATGGCCATGGCACGGTGTATTGGGTGCTGGGGGGCAATGTTCGGGGCGGGCGCATCGTCGGTGAACAAGTGGCGGTGAACCAAAAAACGCTGCTGCAAAACCGCGATTACCCGGTGCTCAACAATTACCGCGATTTGCTGGGTGGGTTGCTGGGCCGCACGTGGGGCCTATCCACCTCGCAGCTTCAGGCGGTATTTCCGGGCGCGCGACCCAATACGTTGCAACTGGTCTGAGCATCGCGTACGTTAGAACACCGACCAACCGATCCGCTGACTGAGCAGTTCCAGCGCCGCCATGCCGACCAACGAGTTACCGGCGGCGTTCAACTCGGGGGACCATACACATACGGTAAATCGCCCCGGCACCACCGCAACGATTCCACCACCGACGCCACTTTTCCCGGGCAGACCGACGCGGTAAGCAAAATTACCCGCCTCATCGTACAAACCGCTGGTGGCCATGATCGAATTAACTTGCTGGGTTTGCCGCCCTGTCAGAATTTTTTCGCCACTGTGCTTACAGAAGCCATCGCTGGCGAGAAAGCAGAAGGCACGTGCCAAATCAACGCAGCTCATGCGCAGCGCGCAATGGCTGAAATAGCTACGCAGCACGACCTCGACTTCGTTGTGAAAATTACCGAAGGACTGCATCAAATACGCCATCGCCGCATTGCGTGCACGATGTTGGTATTCCGATTCGGCGACCCGCCCATCCACCAAGATGCCCATATTGCCGGACAGCCGACGAACAAAGTCACGCATCGACAAAGGTGGTGCGGCAAAGCGCGATTGGTTGATGTCGCAGATCACCAACGCTCCGGCATTGATAAACGGGTTGCGCGGCCGACCGCGCTCGAACTCCAGTTGCACCAACGAATTGAATGGCTGCCCGGACGGCTCATGGCCCAAGCGCTGCCAGATCTCTTCACCGGAATGCTGAATGGCCTGCACCAGGCTAAAAACCTTGGAAATACTCTGCACGGAGAACGGCGTTTGCGCGTCTCCCGCGCAAAATAACTCGCCATCGTTGCTGTACACGGCGATGCCCAATTGGTGAGCCGGGACATCTGCCAGGGCCGGGATGTAATCGGCGACTTTGCCGTGGCCAATCAACGGGCGGACTTCGTCAAGAATTTCATTCAACAGTGCTTGCATGCTCAGGCTCGCATCCACTCCCCGAACGGCTCCAGGGATACGTTTTCTAGACGCAAGATGTGCCGGCGAAAGCACAGTTTTCGTGGGCGATAACCTGAAGGTGCAACTGTTGACTGACCAACAGTGGGTCAACACATTGCTAGTTTTTTGACAGGGTTTTGAATGACCAACCGGATCTGAAGTGATTGGAGAACCCGGTGGGAGCCTCCCACCGATCCCACTGAATAGTTGGCATAGGCCGTGCAATCGCTCAGCAGAACTCCTATCGAGACACTGCAATGAACGTGCTCCGCCTTTTGCGCAACAGCCTGGCAACGTTGACCGTCGTGGTGCCGCTGGCCCATGCCGCTGCCCCCATCACCTTGGTGGTCGGCGATCAGAATTACTACAACGTCCAGGCCTCGGTTGAAGCCTCGGGCGTACTGCAAGGCGCGCCCTATACCGTCGACTGGAAGCACTTTCAGTCGGCTGCACCGGTGGCTGAAGGTTTACAAGCCGGCGCGCTGGACCTCGGTTTTCTCGGTGACTCCGGCTTTATCTTTCTTGCGGCTAAAGGTGCAGCAGTCAAGTTGATTGGTGTGTCACGGCAAAACCCCGACACCATTGCATTGCTGGTGCCCAAGGATTCACCGGCGAAAACCATTCAGGACCTCAAAGGCAAGAAGGTCGCCTATTGGCCGGGCGCCTGGAGCCAACAGTTGACGTTGCGAGCATTGGAACAGGCCGGCTTACCGAACGATTATGTGGAGTTCGTCAAACTGATGCCTATCGATGCCGCCGCTGCATTGCCTCAGGGCAGCATCGACGCATTCCCGGTGTGGGAGCCGTACATCTCGCAGCAGGAAGTATTTTCTGGCGCACGACCGATTATCACTGCGCGGAACTTGATGCCGGGATTGTCCAGCATTGCGGCTAATGCCAACTCGATCGAGCCTAAGCGTGCCGCCATCACCGACTTTCTTCAACGCTTGAAAAAAGCCCGCGCATGGGTACAAGCCAACAAAAACACCTACGCAGACGTATGGGCGCAGAAGTCGGGCCTTGATCAAAGCGTATCGCGGCACTGGATCGGTCAAGCCGACATGACCGTCGAACCGGTCAACGCCAACGCGGCTTCGGACTACCAAGACACAGCTGACTTTTTGGTGAAGACCGGCGCATTACCCACTGCGTTTGATACCAAAAGTGTGATTGATACGTCTTTCAGCAAAGCGTTCGACTGAGTTGATTGGATATTTATAACCGCGCCGAGATCCCGCACCCCAGCGGAAATCTGCGCGATTACGTAAACAGACTGTTCAAAACAACCCCAGCTGCCCACCGATCAATGTACTGAAGTCATCGTTCACGAACGGCAGAATCGCATCCGCCACCGGTTGCAGTTGGCGGGTGACGTAGTGGTCGTAGTCAATCGGCGCGGCTTGGGTTTCCAGCGGTTCAGGGCCGACGGTGGTCATCAGGTAGCTGATCCAGCCGCCACTTTGGTATTGCCGCGGCCTGCCCTGTCGGTCGTTGTACTCATCGGCGATTCGCGCGGCGCGCACGTGGGGTGGCACGTTGCGTTGGTAATCATCGAGTTTGCGCCGCAGCCGCTTGCGGTAGATCAGCAGCTCATCAAGATCGCCTTTCAGGGTCTTGCGAACGTAATCACGTACGTAATCCTGGTACGGTAGCCGATTAAAGATTCGTTGGTAGAGCTCTTGCTGAAACTGTTGGGCCAACGGTGACCAATCGGTTCGAACCGTTTCCAAGCCTTTGTAGACCATCTCATCGCGACCGTCCGCACGCCTGACCAAGCCGGCGTAACGCTTCTTGCTGCCCTCCTCGGCGCCACGCAGGGTCGGCATCAGAAAGCGCCGGAAGTGGGTCTCGAATTGCAACTCAAGCGCGCTGTCCAGACCAAACGTCTGCTGCAAATGCTCGCCCCACCACTGGTTGACACGCTTGACCAACGCCCGGCCGATACGTGCTGCATCGTCTTCGGTATGAGTGCTGCGCAGCCAAACAAACGTCGAGTCCGTATCGCCATAAATCACCGCATACCCTTCGGCCTCGATCAGCTCCCGGGTTCTGCGCATGATCTCGTGGCCGCGCAACGTGATGGACGACGCCAAACGCGGATCGAAAAACCTACAGCCACTGGACCCCAGCACCCCGTAGAACGCATTCATGATGATTTTCAACGCTTGGGACAGCGGCGCATTGCGTTCCAGTTTCGCCACCTCACGCCCTTGGGATACCCGGGAGATGATCGACGGCAAACAATGCCGTGTTCGCGAAAAACGTGCGCCACGAAAACCCGGTACTGACGCATCGTCGCCGGGGTGAAGCATGCCTTCGACCAACCCCACAGGATCGATGAGGAACGTACGAATAATCGACGGATACAGGCTCTTGTAATCAAGCACCAATACCGACTCATACAGACCTGGCTTGGAGTCCATGACGAAACCGCCGGGGCTGGCTTCGGGCGGGCGCTCTCCCAGGTTGGGCGCAACGAAGCCTTGGCGATGCATCAACGGCATGTAGAGGTTGCTGAAGGCGGCTGCAGAACCTCCACTGCTGTCTGCAGGCAAGCCGGTCACCGAGGCCCGCTCCAGCAGAAAGGTCAGCAGCTCGGTCTTGGCGAAAATCCGTGTCACCAACTCGCAGTCCTTGAGGTTGTAGCGCGCCAACGCGGGCTTGTCCTCGGCGAACATGCGGTTGATTTCGTCCATGCGCTGGTAGGCGTTGTTGATCGCCTTACCCTCCCCCAGCAGCGTCTGCGCGACGTTCTCCAGACTGAACGACGGAAAGCTCCAGGTCGCTGAACGCAAGGCTTCAATCCCGTCGATGATCAAGCGCCCGGCAGCCGAGGCGAAGTAATGATTACTGCGCGTACCATGTTGGCGCCAGCCCATTTCCTCGCCGCCGCGTCCGAGACGCAAGGGCACTTTCAGACGCTGAGCGTGCTCGTGCAAGACGCGTAAATCGAATTGCACCAAGTTCCAGCCAATGATCGCGTCAGGGTCGTGCAGGGCCAACCACGCGTTAAGTTTTTCAAGCAATAGCCCACGGGTCTCGCAATATTCGAACAGAAAGTCGACGTCGTCATTCACACCGTTTGGCGGACCGAGCATGTAGACCTGACGCTGACCACAGCCTTCCAGCGCGATGGAATACAGCTCGCCTTGGGCCGTGGTTTCGATGTCCAGTGACACCAGCCGCAGCGACGGCCGATAACCCGAAGCCGGTTTCATCTGTGCATCAAGCAGCACACCGTTGGCGTCCAGGGTTCCGCTAAACGCCACTGGTGCGGTGATGAACCGCTCCATCATGTAACGCTCGGGTGGACGAATATCCGCCTCGTAGACATCGACGCCAAATGCACGCAATTGCTTATCAATATTCATCAACTGCCGGTGCTGTTGGCAATACAGGCCCAACACCGGGCGATGGCGAAAGTCACACAGCTCCAGCGGCTTGAGCTCAATGTTGCGCTCACTGCGCAACAATGACTCTGCCCGCGCGCGTTGTTCAGCGGGAATAAACGCCACAGAGGGTTGGTGCGGCAGGCGAATGCGCCGAGGGCCGTTATCCGTTGCCAGCCAGAACTCGACTTCCGTACCGGAGGCCGTGTCACGCCAATGTCGGGTCAGGACAAACCCCTGTTGTACATCCACCACTGCAACCTCGATAACGTGAATCAGGGCGCGAGTCTACGTGCCAACGCGTCGGATAGCGTGCACAAGCTGCGTCTCAACGCGATAGTAATCGCGAATCAGCCCACCCAGCGCCAGGGCCGCAGCAGACGGCTCGCCCTTGGCAAAATGCAGTTCAATGGCAAAGTCGCCCAAATCCGGCAGCCCCGACCGCGCGTCGAGTATGTTCAGCCCTTCGGGAATTGTGGAGGTGAGCCAGGCCGTCACCGCCATTTCCGTGCGAACCATCGCCGTCGTGGCTTCGATGCTGGCGTTATCAAACACGATCCGCCATGGAATCTGCTCGCGGTCCAGCCGTTCGAACAGCATCTCGCGGAAAATACAGCGTTCGGTGACCATGCACACCGGCAGCGGGCGCATCTCATGGGCCTTGCCAACGCTGAGCCACACCAGTCGTTCGACGCTCAGCCGCTCACCGGTGCTCTCCGGCTCGGTAACTGGCGTCTGACACAGCACCATGTCCATCTCGCCCCGGGCCAAGCCTTCCATTAACACCAGCGAAGCACCCGAGACCATGGCCACGTCCACCGCCGGATAACGTTTGACGAACGCGCGCAAGATCGGCGGAAAGTGCGTGCCAACCAAATCGAAAGGGACGCCAATACGCACTTTCTCAGGCGCGACATAGGCGCTCATCATTTCGAACAGACGCTCGTTGGCGCTGATCAGCCGTCGAGCTTCCGGCAGCAGTGTATGGCCCTGAACGGTGAGTGTGCTGCCCCGAGCGTCCCGTTCAATCAACTGGCAGCCAAAAAAGTTTTCCAGTCGCTTGATCCGCTGACTGACACCACCCTGAGTGACATGCAACCGCGCAGCCGCTGCGGAGAGGCTACCCAATTGAGCCACCGCTATGAAGGTTTGCAGCAAATCCAAATCGACGTTTCGCATGGGCTTAAGCCATTAACATTACTAATGGGGGCCACTATAAAGATTCGTTACGGGCATGGCCGCTTTTTGTTTACCTTAAACGCTTCTTGAACCCATGGAGCGATCCACATGCCCTCTCTTTCCCAGCCTGTGAACGTTGCCGAGGCCCTGAATTCGCTCACCGCGCACTGGTCACCTAAAGTCGTTGGTCGGGTCAACGATCAGTACATCAAAGTCGCCAAGCTCAAGGGCGAACTGATGTGGCACGCCCACGATGATGAAGATGAAACGTTCATGGTGATCTACGGCACCTTGAAAATTCAGCTACCAGACGCTGAAGTCGTTATTAACGCGGGCGAGTTTTTTACCGTGCCGCGAGGTGTACGCCACAACCCGGTGGCCGAGGAAGAGTGCGGCGTGATGCTGATCGAGACTGTCACCACCCTGCACACCGGCACTGAAATCACCTCGCGCAGCGTACCTATCGACGCTCAACTTCTGTCCTGATAACTGCTAGCCTTGCGGGTCCTTGAACGGACGTAAACCACCTCGGACCCGCTGCCAACCATGAACGCCCTATCTCTTGACATCGACCTGACGGGAGTGACCGTCGAACTTCAACCGCTGCAACTCAACCACAGGTCGCAACTGCTGGATGCCGCCGCCGACGGAGAGCTGTGGAACATGACGCTCACGGTAGTGCCAGGACCAGACACGGTCGAGCAATACCTGGCCACTGCGCTAGAAGGGCGGCAGGTGGGAACAGTCATGCCATTCGTGATCGTCCAGCGCGAGACCGGAAAACTGGTGGGCAGTACGCGCTTCTGGAAGATCGATCGAAAGAACCGCAAGTTGGAAATCGGTCACACCTGGCTGAGCGAATCAATCCAGCGATCGGGGATCAATACCGAGGTTAAATACCTGTTGTTAACCCACGCGTTCGAGGTAATGAACTGCGTGCGGGTGCAGTTCACCACTGACGAGCTGAATGAAAAATCCCGTGCGGCGATACTGCGCATTGGCGCCACCCAGGAAGGCATCGTCCGTCACGAACGGATAATGCCCGACGGCCGCAAACGCAACTCGGTGCGGTTCAGCATCATCGACTCGGAGTGGCCGACGGTGAAGGCGTTGCTGGAAGCGAAAATGCGTCGTTGAAAACACCCCAGAGGTGGACGGGTGTCCAACTTCTGGGGCGCAGTTCATTTGTGGATTGCACAAAATTCGGTGGCATGCCGAGATTCGGTGGGACCGAACTTGTTCGGGAAGCAGACGACGCGGTTCATCAGACATACCGCGGCGCTACCTTCGCGAACAAGTTCGCTCCCACCGGAATCTGTGGATTGCCCTCAAACATAGATCTCCCAAAGGGGCTCGTGTGCCTGAAGCTATTGCAGCGCGTGCGGCCCCCTATTCAGGCTCAAGTCGTCAGGCTGTAAGCCGGGCGCTCGCCACGGAAGTTCTGCTCCAGACTGACCACCACGATCTCGCCCATGCGAGTACGGGTTTCCACTGTTGCGCTGGCGCGGTGCGGTTGCAACACCACATTCTCCATGCTCCACAGCGCTTCGGGCACATGCGGTTCGTCGACGAACACGTCCAGCCCAGCACCGGCAATCCGGCCTTCAGTCAGCGCAGCGACCAAGTCACCTTCATTGACCAACTTGCCCCGCGCGACGTTGATCAGGTAGCCATCTTTGCCCAGCGCATTCAGCACCTGGGCATTAATGATCCCTTCCACTTTATCGGCGGCAGCGGCGACGATCAGCGCATCGCACTGCTCGGCCAACGCGGTCAGGTTGTCGAAAAACTCATAAGGCACATCACTCATCGCTTGCAGATCGGTGTAACTAATCTTGCAATTGAACGCTGCAGCACGAGTGGCTACGGCGCGCCCTACCCGGCCCAGACCAACGATACCGACGCGCATACCGCTAAACTGGCGAGCCAACGGCAAAGGCACCAACGGCGTCGCGCTTTTGCCCCACTTGCCATCACGCACATAACGGTCGCCGGTGTTGATCCCACGGCAAGCAGCAATCAACAGACCAATCGCCAAGTCGGCAACGTCTTCGGTCAACGCGCCAATGGTGGCAGTCACGTGAATACCGCGCTCGCGAGCATACGCCATGTCCACCGCATCAGTGCCGACGCCGTTGACCGCAACCACTTCCAGAGCAGGCAAGCGCTCCATCATGGCTCTGGTGATCCCGGTATGACCGCCGGAAATCACGCCGCGAATATTCGCCGCGTGTTCTACCAAATAGGCTTCTTTATCGGCCTGAGCTTGCTGAAAATACGGTCGAATGGTGAACAGCTCATTCAACTTGGCGTTGATCGACGGGATCAACACAGGACTCAACTGCAGAATTTCGGGCTTCATGGGCAAGACTCATGACGGAATAGGGGCGCGCAGAAGTAACTGCGGGTTACGCAAACCCGCAGTCACTCCAAGGAACATTCAAATAAAGACCAATCAGCCCCGACCAACGAACGGCATGTTGGTTGCCATCACTGTCATGTTCAGCACGTTGGCGGACAACGGCAGCGCAGCGATATAACGCACGGCATCGGCGATGTGCTTAACGTCAACCATCGGTTCAATCGCGGTTTGCCCGTTGGCTTGACGCACGCCTTTGGTCATGCGTACCGACAAGTCAGTCAGCGCGTTGCCAATGTCGATCTGGCTGCAGGCAATGTTGTACTCGCGGCCATCCAGCGCCAAGGATTTGGTCAAACCCAGCACCGCGTGTTTACTGGCGGTGTAAGGCCCGGTGAAAGGGCGTGGTGTATGGGCAGAGATAGAACCGTTATTGATGATGCGACCGCCCTGCGGGCTTTGTTTTCTCATCAAACCGAACGCGCCGCGAGCACACAGAAACACACCGGTGACGTTGGTGTTGATTACGTTCAACCACAAGTCGACGTCAAGTTCGTCCACCGGAACGGCCGGGGCGGGC
>NZ_JAMFRV010000068.1 GCF_026224925.1 Pseudomonas sp.
GGTGGCGGCATGCATACCTTTCATAATTTTCGCAGCCAGGACAATGGCCGCAGCCCCAGCCTGCGCGACGCACTGCGTGAATCGATCAACTTGCCATTCATTCGCCTAATGCGCGACTTGGTGCGCTACAGCATCTATCAATCGCCCAATAGCAGCGCCCAGTTGCTCAAGGACGATGATTATCCGCAACGTCAGGAGTACCTAAGCCAATTCGCTGACCGTGAAGGTACCGTATACCTGTTGCGCTTCTGGAAACGCTACAAAGACAAGTCTACGCAAGAGCGTTTGGACACCTTCCTCGACAGTATTCACCCCACCGCGATTCGGATGGCGGCCGTGCATCGCTACCTATTGCCCAATGCCGATCAGGAAGAATTCAACGCGTTCGTTCGTGCGCATTTGGCCGAGGACAAAGTCGCCCTCGACAAGCTGACCGACAAGCGTCTGGACGAGCTGTATCAAAGCTACGGGCCGGGCGCCTACGACCTGCCGGATCAGGGCTTCATCGCCAAAGTCCACCCGTTGGATTTGTGGCTGGTGGGTTATCTGTTGCAAAACCCGGATGCACAGTTCAAGCAGATAGTCGCCGCCAGCCAGATGGAGCGTCAGGAAGTTTACAGCTGGCTGTTCAAAAGCCGTCACAAGAGCGCGCGCGATACGCGAATTCGCACCATGCTGGAGATCGAAGCGTTCACCGATATTCACAAGCGCTGGCAGCGTGTGGGCTATCCGTTCGATCATCTGGTGCCCTCATTAGCTACCGCCATCGGCAGCTCCGGCGACCGTCCGGCAGCGTTGGCCGAGTTGATCGGGATCATTCAGAACGATGGTATCCGCCTACCGGTATTGCGGGTCGACAGCCTGCATTTTGCGGCCGGAACGCCCTACGAAACCCGGCTGATCAGCGACCCCGATCTGGGCAAACGCGTATTACCATCGGAAGTCGCCACGGCGATGCGTGAGGCGCTGTCGCAGGTGGTGGATGCCGGTACAGCGAAACGCGTTCAGGGCAGTTTCAGACTTGCCGATGGCACTACATTGGCCATGGGCGGCAAAACCGGGACGGGGGATAACCGCCTGGAAAGCATCGGCGCCCGCGGCAGAATCCTCGGTTCCAAGTCGATCAATCGCACCGCCACGTTCGTGTTTTATATTGGCGACCACCATTTCGGCACCTTGACCGCGTTTGTGCCGGGACGGGCGGCCGAAGCCTTCAAATTTACCTCGGCGCTGCCGGTGCAGGTGCTTAAAGGCATGGCGCCGATTCTTAACCCCTACCTGACGCCTGGCACCCATACCGAATGCCAGGTGCCACAACCTGCGCTACAAGCTGGCACCCAATAAGAACCGGTCGTCTTTACAGCTTGCGTAATCGTAAAGATATATCTTAAGGTATATCTAACTTACGCAAGAGATAGAGAAAATGAGAGAAACAGGTGACCACCACCTCCATCACCATCCCCACCACCGCGAACACGGTGACGGTCGCGATGGCTTCGAAAAACGCCCAGGCCGTGAACGCGGCGGCCGTGGCCCACGGGTTTTCGCTCCCGGAGACCTGAAATTACTACTGCTGGCATTGATTGCCGAGCAACCCTGCCATGGCTACGACTTGATTCGTCAGATCGAAGGTATGTTCGACGGTGCCTACAGCCCTAGCCCCGGCGTGATTTATCCGACGCTGACTTTTCTTGAGGAAAGTGAACTGATCCTCGGCGACGCTATTGGCGGCAAAAAACATTACACGGTTACCGACGCGGGCCGGCAATCATTGGCTGATCAAGCGGTCGCCCTGGATGGCGTGAAGATGCGCATTGACGTCAGCAAGCGCTCGTTACGCGGCCATGATCGGCCACCGGAAATCCACGAGGCTGTGCATAACTTGCGGCATGCGCTGCAACTGCACCACGGACGCTGGAACGCCGAAGAAATTCTGCGGGTACGCGATCTGTTGAACAACACCGCCAAAGCCATCGTCGATGGTCCGCTCAGTGCGCCGGAGAAATCTTGATGAATTCGCAGCAACACGACACTCAACCCCAAGGCATTCACCGCGTCAGCCATGAAATCAAACGGCGCAAACTGGAGGTGATCCGGGTTGTCGACGTGACCCCACGTATGCGCCGCGTGACCCTAAGCGGGTCGCAACTTGAAGGGTTTATCAGTTGGGGCACTGATGACCATATAAAATTGATCTTCGCCCAGACAGCAAAAGAACAGGCCGCGTTGGAGACGTTTGTTCCTGGCGCACCCGATGACGGACCCCGTCCAACGATGCGCGATTACACCCCTCGGCGTTACGACCCGAAGACCGGCGAACTGGATATCGACTTCGTTCTTCATGGCGAAGGCCCGGCCGCTACCTGGGCCACTCAAGCCGCACCGGGTCAATACCTTTACATCGCCGGGCCACGTGGATCGATGATCGTACCGGACATCTTCGACAGCTATCTGCTGATCGGCGACGAAACCGCACTGCCCGCAATTGCTCGCCGCGTGGAAAACCTGCCCGCGAACCGCGCCGCCTTGGTGGTGGTGGAAATAGAAGATTCGGCGGAACAACAGACATTCAACAGTGCCGCCCAGGTCGATGTGATCTGGGTGGTTCGCAGCGAACAGAACCTGGTTGATGTCGTCCGTAAACTCGAAATGCCCGAAGGCGAACTGTACGCCTGGGTCGCTACCGAAGCGGGCCTGTCGCGCAAAGTTCGGCGGGTACTACTGAATGAGTTTGGGCTTAGCGAAGCGCTGGTGAAAACGTCGGGTTACTGGCGGATCGAGGCTGCGGTCGATTGAAGGCCCTTCGGCCCTTATCGCGAACAAGTTCGCTCCTACAGATAATATGCGATCCCCTGTGGGACCGAATTCATTCGGGAAGCAGGCGACGCGGTTTGTCTGATACACCGCGTCGCTTCGTTCCCGAATAAATTCGGTCCCACAGGTCTGACGCGAGGCCGGGCTCCCACCGGAAATTTCGCAATGCCGAATACCCAGCGTCATGCCTCGATTTGCATTCGGCCTTTAATCCGGTCGACGACAAGCAGCACGGCGGAGATCAGCAGAAATCCGCCCAACACCCCGATCGCATTAACAAACGTCTGTGGATAACCCAAGGTGCCAACATCGATGAACGGGTACATGTAGTCGCTAATCATTTCGCCGCGCAGCAAGACGTAAGCGAAATACACCAGCGGATAGATCGACCACAACAGCACATGCTTGATGCGCAGCATTCCTTTGGGTACGTACAGCCACCAATACACCAGAAACAACACCGGCAGCACGTTGTGGAGTAAACCATCGGCTAACCACTGCAAACCTTGGGGCTGCCACAACGAACGCAGTAACAGGTTGTAGGCAATGCTCACCAATACAATGCTGGCGGCGATCCCACTGGTTACCCACGGCGTCCGTAAAAATTGATGGGCCCAAGAATCCCTCGCGCAAAGCGCACAAGTCAGTGCGGCGGCGACAAGCGTATTGGTGGTCACCGTGAAAAAACTGAAAAACCGCACCACTCCAGCCAATAGGCTGGCATGGTCGAGCCAACGGGCGAACAGAATCAGGTACAGCTGGATAGCCAATGCAGACCAACCGAGAATCGTTGTAATCAAGGCAAAGCGTCGTTGCCCCTGCGACAGCAGAGTGTGTTGATTGAGTGTCATCGTTGCCCCTGGGTTACGGCTGTTACACAGTCGATCGCGAGCAAGCCCGCTCCTACAAAGAAAATGCTTAGCCTTTGCTGCGCTGCAATTTCAGGTACAAACCTTCGACTTTTTCTCGCGCCCAAGGCGTTTTGCGCAAAAACGTCAGGCTCGATTTAATGCTTGGGTCGCTTTTGAAGCAGCGAATATCGATTTTTTCAGCCAAGCCTGACCATTCGTAATGCGCCACCAGCGCAATAAGAATCTGCTCCAGCGTGACGCCGTGCAGCGGGTTGCTATTGGATGTCGTCATGCTCGACCTTCAAAAGAGTTTTGGGGAGCGCGTCCCTCGGGGTGCGCACCTTAGCTGAGCCTTTAGGCCGCGCAAAGGGACAAAATGTTTCCAGCGGTCCGATCAACTGTTACGGAGCCCGCAATGAACCCTGTCACTTTCCCCACTTTTTCTCCGCGGCTCAAACTTCTATCCTGTCTGCCGGCCTGCTGAATCGATTAATCTATTCCAAAAACACACTAGTGCGGCAGGGTCGTGAACTCTGCGCACCTTGCGCTGCCTATGAACAACCCCCGGCGAATCCAGATCAAGCTGCCATGTTGCCAAGCGACACAAATCGTTTGTTTACGTGGGTGAATCTGACTGCGCTAGGCTCATAGGGGAGTATTGAGAATGCAGCGGCGATCCTTAATTGTCATGGAGAAAACAAACTATGAGCTCTGATGGTGCTTTGAGCAGAACTCGCCTGTTACCGACGTTGCTCGGTTTGGTATTTCTGATAATGGGCCTGGTCATGTTGTTAGGCGGGTTGAAACTGACTCAGCTAGGCGGTTCGCTCTACTACCTGGTAGCTGGTATTGGTATTGCAATCACCGGGGTGCTGCTGATCATGGGCCGTCGCGCCGCAATAGGCCTGTACGCGCTGGTGCTGTTCGCCAGTACCGTATGGTCGTTGTGGGAAGTCGGCCTGGACTGGTGGCAGTTGGTCCCACGTTTGGCACTGTGGTTTGCCATGGGCATCGTGCTCTTGCTGCCGTGGTTCCGCCGTCCATTGCTGCTGCACGGGCAACCGTCTGCAACGGGCACCCGGGCATTGAGCATCGCGGTGATCCTCGCAGGCCTGGCCGCGCTGGCCAGCCAATTCACCAACCCAGGTGAAATCAAAGGTCAACTGGACCGCGAAACTGCTGGCACCACCAGCGCTGCCCCAACCATGCCTGACGGTGATTGGCAGTCCTACGGTCGCACTGCTTTCGGTGACCGTTATTCGCCGCTGGCGCAAATCACGCCGGAAAACGCTGGCAAGCTGGTACCTGCCTGGACCTACCGCACTGGCGATATTCCTGGGCCGAACGATCCGGGTGAAACCACTGCCGAGAACACACCGCTCAAGGTCAACGGCATGCTGTATGTGTGCACGCCGCACAGCCAAGTGATCGCGCTAGACCCGGATACCGGCAAGGAACTGTGGCGTTTCGACCCGAAGATCAGCACGCAGAAAGCGGCTAACTTCAAAGGTTGGGCGCACATGACCTGCCGTGGCGTGTCATATCACGATGACGCTGCCTACGCTGCTGTTCCGGCCCCTGCGGCGGCTACGGTTCCGGCACAAAGCCCGACTGCACCGGCTGTAGCCAGCAGCACCGCCAATTCGTGCCCGCGCCGTCTGTTTCTGCCAACTGCTGACACCCGTCTAATCGCCTTGAACGCCGACACCGGCAAACTGTGCGAAGACTTCGGCGATAAAGGCTCAATCGACTTAAGCGCCAACATCGGCACCTTCGCGCCAGGCGGCTACTACTCCACCTCGCCACCGGCTGTGACGCAAAACCTGGTTGTCATCGGCGGTCACGTGACCGACAACGTCTCGACTGACGAGCCTTCCGGCGTGATCCGTGCGTTTGACGTACACACCGGTCGTTTGGTTTGGAACTGGGACAGCGGCAACCCGGATGACACCACGCCTCTCGCACCGGGCAAAACCTACACTCGCAACTCGCCAAACATGTGGTCGATGTTCGCGGTCGATGAAAAACTTGGCATGCTGTACCTGCCAATGGGCAACCAGATGCCTGACCAGTGGGGCGGCGGTCGCACCCCTAATTCAGAGAAATACAGTGCTGGTTTGACTGCATTGGACATCAATACCGGGCACGTGCGTTGGACTTTCCAGTTCACTCACCATGACCTGTGGGACATGGACGTGGGCGGTCAGCCAACGTTGATGGACATCAAAACTGCTGACGGCATGAAGCAAGCAGTACTCGCTTCGACCAAGCAGGGCAGCATCTACGTGTTGGACCGTACCAACGGCCAGCCAGTGGTACCGATCAACGAAATCCCGGTTCCACAAGGTGCGGTTGCTGGCGATCACACGTCGCCGACACAACCTAAGTCGGACCTGAACTTCATGCCGCCGCCGCTTAAAGAACGCGACATGTGGGGCGTGACCCCGTTCGATCAAATGCTCTGCCGGATCGACTTCAAGTCGCTGCGTTATGACGGTCCATTCACCCCGCCATCGCTGCAAGGCTCGATCGTTTATCCCGGTAACTTTGGCGTGTTCGACTGGGGCGGCCTTTCAGTCGACCCTGTGCGTCAGATCGCTTTCGTGAACCCAAGCTATATGGCGTTTAAATCACGGCTGATACCGGCCGCTGATATCGCGGGTGGCCCAGGCCGTAAAAGTGAAACCGAAGGCGTGCAGCCGAACAAAGGCGCGCCGTATGGCGTGATCCTCGAAGCCATGCTGTCGCCACTGGGCTTACCGTGCCAAGCGCCGGCGTGGGGTTATGTTGCGGCGGTCGACTTGACCAATCACACCACCATTTGGAAACACAAGAACGGCACAGTGCGTGATAGCTCGCCGATTCCGATTCCGTTGACCATGGGCGTGCCAAGCTTGGGCGGGACATTCATCACTAAAGGTGGTGTCGCCTTCCTCAGCGCAACCCTCGACCAGTACTTGCGTGCCTACGACGTTCGTAACGGCAAACAACTGTGGGAAGGTCGCCTGCCAGCGGGTGGCCAGACCACACCAATGACCTACACCGGCAAGGACGGCAAGCAATACGTGCTGGTCATGGCCGGTGGTCATGGTTCATTGGGTACTAAACAAGGCGATTACATCTTGGCGTTCAAACTGCCGAATTAATCTGCACTGGCGGTAATTAAAAAGGCGGCTACCGAGAGGTAGCCGCCTTTTTTTGACATTCAATACTCAGCGTCCCTTTGGCCCGAACTTGCTGCCCGCACGAAGCACCTCAGCCCAACGCCGGACCAAATAGTTGTGCTCATCCATCACCGAGTTCCAGACCGCGATGTGGCCCATGCGCTGCTCGTAGGACCCACCATCGCGAATTTCGCCGACGTCGATTAGTGGTAAGCCGTCACTGCCCAACAATTGCTCACGGGCCGGCAAACCGGCGTACCAATAGTCCCACTCGGCGGCGCTCAAGTGGTCACGGCTGCGGGCCGGGTTACCGATGTAATAGCCCTGACGCGCCATCACCGCGCCGGGCCAACCAGACAACCACCAATTTAAATACGCATAAGCGGCGTCCAGCACAGGCCCTTTGGCATGTCGCGACAATGACAAACCACCGAACCAGCCCCGGTAGCCCTCACGGGGCACCGCC
The DNA here is from genome assembly GCF_026224925.1 of Pseudomonas sp. Classification (GTDB taxonomy): domain Bacteria; phylum Pseudomonadota; class Gammaproteobacteria; order Pseudomonadales; family Pseudomonadaceae; genus Aquipseudomonas. Next base: position 7,296 of record NZ_JAMFRV010000068.1, read on the forward strand.
ACCCGGTATTTAACGCCTGCGCGGTGCAAGCGAACCAAGGTAGGCGACCATAAGCTTTGAATATCAATGGTAGGACTGAGCATCAACTCGGCGGCTTCCTCATCGTCGGACCAGAACGCGCCAAAATGCCCTTCCTGCTGTTTGCGCACTAGAATCGTGGCGAGCACATCGATCTCTTCGATGCTCATGTTGCCGATGTCCTTGAAGTGCGCCAGCCCAGCGCCCTGGACGGCCAATGCAGCGTCTAGCGCACCAATCGCGGCGTCACTCTGCAAAGCGATCCGCCCTCCCCACGCAGGGTCCAGCAGCCAGCCCCAACTTTCGTTTGCGGTACTGAGGGCTGCCGGCAAACGCTCAGGACGGTAGGCAAAGCTGTCGGCGTTATGGGTCAACGGCAACATACTGATGCGCTCGCTGACCGGTGTGCCCAGGCTGCCGTCGTGCTGAACGTATAAACGTTCACTGGGAACGCTGCCGCTACCGAGCCGATCATTGGGTGACAAGCGGCCGCGTTTGGGCAGGTCATTGATCTCGTGCCACAGGGCAATGCGCCGCGTATCAATGGGTTGAATTGCGCGGGCGGGCCAGACGAAATCGACGTTGTGAAACCATTGATCGTAAAGGTCGTAGCTGCCCGGTTGCATCACCGCGATGCGCTGTGCGGTCTGCACGTCGTGGACTTGATAAACCAGCTTGATGCCCAGGTCTTGCTCGGCGCGTTCGCGAAGCGATTCCAAAAGGGTGACTGAAGTGCCCAATACGCGAAGAGTGATGGTCATGCAGCCGACTCGCTAATTATCGGGGCAAAGCTGCGGGCGAAAACATTGAATGAGCGGCGCAGTTGATCCGGTTCAAGACCGCGCAGGATAAACACCAGCCGCGAGGTCCGATCCGTCCCCGGCCACGACGGCAAATGTACTGGCGCATGCAGGCAATGCTGCACGCCGTGAATCACGATGGGGGCTTGGCTGGCGTTCACGTTGAGCAGTCCTTTTACGCGAAGGATTCGTTCGCCATGGCATCTTAACAGCATCGATAACCAGACCCCGAAACCAACCCAATCGAGCGGCTGCTCGAAGGTCAGGCAGCACACTTGAGCGTCGCCGTGCCTGGACGCCTCGGGCTGTGCCCTATGCAATTGCCAGCGGGCAACTTCCTTCTCCGGTTCAGCACTGCGCACGCCTTCGCCCAACAGCAATTGATCGCCGCTGTGCACGTCGACGGTATCCAGTAAAGGTGCGGAAAAATTCAGCTGCTGCAGGTGGTGGCGCAGTGTGCTCAGCGACAGCGCGTCCACCAGATCGGTTTTGCTCAACAACAAGCGATCGGCCGCAGCCACTTGCGCCAACCATTCAGGGTGCAGCCGTTCTTGCAATGCGGCGTGGCTGGCGTCGACCAAGGTCACCACCAGACCGATGTGAAAACGCCCGCGTAATTGCGGATCATTGCTCAAGGTGGCGAGGATCGGCGCAGGATCGGCTAAGCCGGTGGTTTCCAAAATCACCCGGCGAAACTGTGGGATTTCGCCTCGGGTTCGACGCTCCAGCAAACTTAATAATGCCTCCTTGAGTTCACCGCGAATCGAACAGCACACGCAACCGCTGGGCAACAACACCGTGTCTGGGGCAACTTCTTCGACCAGCAAGTGATCGATGCCAACATCGCCGAATTCATTGATCAGTAGCGCGCTGTCGCCCATGGCCTCGTCTTGCAGCAGGCGTTTGAGCAGCGTGGTTTTACCACTGCCGAGAAATCCGGTAATGACGTTCAAGGCGATGCTCATGCCTGGCGCTCCAAATGGTCGAGCAGTTGCGGATCCAGTGGGTCGAGCGGCCGGCCGATCAATCGCTCTGCGGCCGTCCACAGTTGTTCGAGCCCGGTGGCCAACTCTTGTTTGCCTGTGGCACCGAGCAGCAGGTACGACACGCCTTGGAAATCCTCGACTTTCAGGCGAAATGGCGCGACTACTTTGTTAATTGCCGCAATCCGCCGCAAGCGTTCCCGACGGCGCGGCAGCTCATCGCCCAGCGGATCACTCCAATGCACGTCTTCGCCCAACAGACCGCACAATCCACACATTTGAGGGCCTCCTATCAATGTCATTAAAGCCACAGGGTATCTTCGGTGGGTTTCTCAGGGCATGACATCGCCGGAGTTCGGACCCAGGGTCTGGCCAACGAATAGATTCCCGCCGGGTTCGCTGGCCAGCAGTACGGCGACGGGCGCGACTTCTTCGGCCAGCCCGAAACGACCCAACGGCAACTCGGCCGCTTTGGCGACTTTCCAGGCACTGCTGATGCCCGCAACCAGCGGCGTTTCGATGGGACCAGGCGCGATGGCGTTGACTAGCACGTTGTCCTTGGCGACTTCCAGGGCCAGGGACTTAGTGAAGCCGATGACCCCGGCCTTGGCCGCCGCGTAATGGGTCAGCTCAGCGCCGCCTTTGATTCCAAGCTGCGAGGCGACGTTGATGATTCGCCCCCAGCGCTGAGCGAGCATGTGCGGCAAGGCGCGCTGGCTGGCGACGAACACGCTGGTCAGGTCAACCCGGAGCATGTCGTTCCACATGTCCATGGTCAGGTCAACGCAGCGTGCCTGGGTCAGCATGCCCGCGTTGTTGACCAAAATATCGATGCCGCCGAAGTGCTCGACGCACGCATCAACACTGGCTTGGGCACCTTCAACGCTGCCGACATCGGCAACGCATTCAAAGACCTCGGCGCCAAGCTGACGGCACTCTTCAGCGACGCTACTCAGCGTCAATGGATCGCGGTCGCCCAGCAGTAAACGCGCACCTTGTAGCGCATAAGCCCGAGCGATAGCGGCACCGATGCCACTGCCTGCGCCGGTGATCACGGCGCGTTTGTTTTTCAATTGCTGCATGATTTTGCCTTTTGAGTGGGCGCAAGCGCATTCACAAACTGGACGCTATTCAGGCCAACGAATCGTCAGTCCACCGTCAATAACAATGCTCTGCCCGGTTAGGTAACTGGACTCATCGCTGCACAAAAAACGTACCAGCGAAGCCACTTCATCCGCTCGCCCCACACGTCCCAGCGGAATGGCCTTGGCCGCCTTGGCCAAGCCTTCCGGCCCCAGCGAGTTTTTGCTGTCCAGCGACTGCGGGGTTTCGATCAGGCCGGGAATCACGGCGTTGCAGCGAATACCCCGTGGCGCCAGTTCCACGGCTAGCGAGCGACACAAACCCGGTACGCCGGCTTTGGCCGCCGCGTAATGCGAGTGGTCCTGCCAGCCATATACGCCGCCAGCAATGGACGAGATTGCGACCAACGCGCCGCCCTCGCCCATGTGCCGAGCCGCCGCGCGAAACGTACGCATGACCCCGGTCAAGTCCACATCGAGCATTTCGTTCCAGCGCTCGTCGGTCATTTCCAACAGGGGCGCACGGCGTA
>NZ_JAMFRV010000661.1 GCF_026224925.1 Pseudomonas sp.
AGATATGATAGAGCGGCAACGGCGCGATCATCACCTCGCCGCCCTCCTTGAACATCGGCGCGCCATCTGGCCCGTGCTGCAGGAAGCAGGCATGCACCTGCTGCATGTTGGCCACCAAGTTGCCATGGCTGAGCATTGCGCCTTTGGGCTGGCCGGTGGTGCCGCCGGTGTATTGCAACACGGCGATGTCATCAAGGGTAAGTTTTACCCCTTGCAAAGGGTGACCACGTCCCAGCTTCAATACGCTTTTGAACGAGACTGCCTGGGGCAGATTAAAGGCCGGGACCATCTTCTTGACCTTATCGATCACAGTGTTGATCAGCCAACCCTTGGCTGCCGATTGCAGATCGCCCATTTTCACTTCGATCAGGTACTGAATGTCGGTGTCGGGCAGCACTTCCTGCACCAGCTTGCCGAACACGTTCAGATAAACCAATGCGCGAGCGCCGGAATCCTTGAACTGCAGACGCATTTCCCGAGCGGTGTACAGCGGGTTGGTGTTGACCACAATCAACCCGGCACGCAATGCCCCAAATACAGCAATCGGGTATTGCAGCACGTTGGGCATTTGCACGGCGATGCGGTCGCCAGGCTGCAAATCAGTATGCTGTTGCAAATAAGCGGTGAAGGCGGCTGAGTGGCGTTCCAGCTCGGCATACGTCAGCGTCACCCCCAAATTGCTGAAGGCCGGGCGATCAGCGAACTTCTTGCAGCAACGCTCGAACACCTCGACGATTGATTTGTACGCGTTGAGGTCTATCTCAGGCAGCACGCCTGCGGGGCGTTTATCGTTCCAGAAATCAGGTTGCATTGTTTTTATGTCCTCTTACCTGAGTGTGTCTGGCCCGCCGCATTCAAGGCGGGGCTTGCCGGACGTTAGCAGTTAACGCGCACAAGGCAAATACCGTGCGACGCGTCATCAACCGCGTGAATCTTGTGGGTGGTCGGACTGCAATTTGTCTATAGGCCTACACTGGTTAATAGATGTCATAGCGTTACAAGGAATTTCCATGAATCACTCTGCCTTCTGGCTTGATGCCAGTGACCGCAGCCGACTTTACGTCCATCACTGGCACCCGACGATTACCCCAAAAGCCGTTGTCATGCTGTCCCACGGCATGGCCGAACACGGAGGCCGTTACCAACGGTTCGGCGAAGCATTGAGCGAGGCCGGGTTCGCGCTTTACGTTCCGGACCAGCGCGGCCATGGTAAAACGGCCGCCCATGGCGTTCTTGGGCACTATGCGGACGACCAAGGCTGGAGCAAGGTGGTGGGTGATCTCGCCAGCCTGAACCAATACATCAGGCAAAAGCACCCTGCCCTTCCGGTCTTTCTGATGGGCCATAGCATGGGCAGCTACATTGCCCAAGCGTACCTGTTGCACCACAGCGCCAGCTTGCAGGGGGCGATTCTCAGCGGCTCGAATTTTCAGCCCGTTTCGCTCTACCGCAGCGCCAGCGTGATTGCGCGTATGGAGCGTTGGCGCCAAGGCGGCACGGGACGCAGTGCCTTGATCGAGTGGCTGTCGTTCGGGGCATTCAACAAACACTTCAAACCTATACGCACGGCGTTCGACTGGCTGAGCCGCGACCCTCAAGAGGTCGACCACTACATCAATGATCCACTGTGCGGCTTTCGCTGCACCAATCAATTTTGGATCGACCTGCTGGCGGGGCTGCAGCAAATCAGTAAACCGACGAACCTCGCGCAGATCGACCCAAGCCTGCCGCTGCTGATAATAGGCGCTGTTGCCGGAGCCGCCACTCTGGTACTGATCTTTCGCCGGCGGTACCGTGTCGCACGGGTTTTCGCGGCGACGGCGGTCGGAGCGG
>NZ_JAMFRV010000662.1 GCF_026224925.1 Pseudomonas sp.
ACCCCACGTTGTGCCTCAGCTCACCATGACTGGCAGCCGCTTCGTCCAGCGAGGGTGTTTTTTCCGGGCCTTCACCTTTGGCTTTGGCCGTTTGCTCACCCTTGGTTTGCGCGGTGTCCATGTCCCGGGCAGACGCTAAAAGGATTGCCCTGGAGTGATCCCGCAGACCCTCACGGTTCATGGAGTCTGCTGCCGGTTGAATAGTTTTCGCGAACGCTTCCCACTCATCAACGATCCGGTCCACATTCTGGACGATGAATTGGGAAAGGCGCATGGATGATTTCCTGTTAGACAGACGCGATGAGCGGTGTCGCATAGTAGCGCTTTTGCTTAACCTGAAAAACCCGCTTTTGGCGGGTACAAATGGCAAAACCTGTTATCTCCTGTGCGCTGCCGCCACGTCTTCGACGCCGCGCTGTCGCGCAGCAAGCGCGCTCCTACAATCAGAACAAAAAGTACCTCTGCGCCATGGGCAGTACTTCAGCCGGTTCGCACCATAACAACACGCCGTCGGCCTTGACCTGATAAGTCTGCGGGTCGACGTCGATGGCTGGCAGGTAGTCGTTGTGAATCAAGTCGGACTTCTTCACGTTACGGCAGCCTTTGACCACGCTGATGGTTTTTTTCAGCCCCAGGGATTCCGGGATGCCGGCGTCCTTGGCAGCCTGGCTGATGAAGGTCAGGCTAGTGGCGTGCAGTGAGCCGCCATAGCTGGCGAACATCGGGCGGTAATGCACCGGTTGTGGGGTTGGGATCGAGGCGTTGGCGTCGCCCATCAGGCTGGCAGCGATGGCGCCACCCTTGAGGATCAGGCTCGGTTTGACACCGAAAAACGCCGGGCGCCACAGCACCAGATCGGCCCATTTGCCCACTTCGATAGAGCCCACTTCATGGCTGATGCCGTGGGTGATCGCCGGGTTGATGGTGTATTTGGCGATATAGCGCTTGGCGCGGAAGTTGTCATTGCCGGGGCCGTCCTCCGGAAGCTGGCCGCGCTGCTTCTTCATTTTGTCGGCAGTCTGCCAAGTGCGCATGATCACTTCGCCGACGCGGCCCATGGCCTGGCTGTCGGAGCTGATCATCGAGAACGCACCGAGGTCATGCAGGATGTCTTCGGCGGCGATAGTTTCGCGGCGAATACGGCTTTCAGCGAAGGCGACGTCTTCGGCGATGCTCGGGTCCAGGTGATGGCACACCATCAACATGTCCAAGTGTTCGTCGATGGTGTTGCGGGTGAACGGCCGCGTTGGGTTGGTCGAGCTGGGCAGCACGTTAGGTAAACCGCAGGCTTTGATGATGTCCGGTGCGTGTCCGCCGCCAGCGCCTTCGGTGTGGTAGGTGTGAATCGTGCGGCCCTTGAACGCAGCCAAGGTAGTTTCGACGAAACCTGACTCGTTCAGCGTGTCGGTGTGGATCGCCACCTGTATGTCGTATTGATCGGCCACGTTCAGGCAGTTGTCGATGGCTGCTGGCGTTGTGCCCCAGTCTTCGTGCAGCTTCAAGCCTATAGCACCGGCTTTGACCTGTTCGATCAAAGGGCCTGGCAGGCTGACGTTGCCTTTGCCGGTAAAACCGATGTTCATCGCAAACGCGTCGGCGGCCTGGAGCATGCGCGCCAGATGCCAAGGGCCTGGCGTTACGGTGGTGGCGTTGGTGCCCGTTGCCGGACCGGTGCCGCCGCCGATCATGGTGGTGACGCCGCTCATTAGCGCCTCTTCGATTTGCTGCGGGCAAATGAAGTGAATGTGGGTGTCGACGCCGCCGGCGGTGAGGATCATGCCTTCGCCAGCAATCACTTCAGTGGCCGCACCGACGGCGATGGTGACGCCAGGCTGAATATCGGGGTTGCCAGCTTTGCCGATGGCGGCGATGCGGCCATTTTTCAGGCCGACATCCGCTTTGACGATGCCCCAGTGATCGATGATCAGCGCGTTGGTGATCAAGGTGTCGACCACCTCGTCAGCCATCAATTGGCCTTGGCCCATGCCGTCGCGGATAACCTTGCCGCCGCCGAACTTCACTTCTTCGCCATAGACGGTCAAGTCTTGCTCGACCTCAATCCACAGCTCGGTATCGGCCAACCGCACGCGGTCGCCGACAGTGGGGCCGAACATGTCAGCGTAAGCTTGTCTGGAGATTTTCATGGGCGATCCTTAAATCCAAAATCAGTTTGAGGCGACCGCGATCCTGTAGGAGCTGGCTTGCCTGCGATAAGGTCCGAAGGACCTTCAAAATATTGGGTTGAACGCTACGTTCGCGTGTGACCACGAAAAATCGCGAGCAAGCCCGCTCCTACAAGGGTAATCAATCCAACTCGCCCATCACCCGTCCAGCAAACCCGAACACCCGGCGATGCCCAGCCAGGTCGACCAACTTCACATCCCGCGACTGGCCCGGCTCGAAGCGCACGGCGGTGCCTGCAGGGATGTTCAAGCGCATGCCGCGGCTGGCGGTGCGGTCGAAGGTCAGTGCGTCGTTGGTTTCGAAAAAATGAAAATGCGAGCCCACCTGGATCGGACGGTCACCGCTATTGGCAACGTTCAGGCTGATCGTGCGGCGACCGACATTCAGTTCGATATCGCCGGGCTGGATCTGATATTCGCCAGGAATCATGCGGTCTTCCTCGACAAGGTTTTGTAATAGATGGCGGTCGGTTTGTACTCACCGTCAGGGTTGCAGGCGTAGTCGGGCAATTTGCCAATGTTGATGTAGCCCATCGAGCGGTAGAAGGTTTCGGCGGGGGATCCGGCTTCGGTGTCCAGGTACAGCAACCCGCGTTTGTGCTGTTGCGCGGCCTGTTCCAGGGCACTGATCAACTGCCCGCCCAGACCTCGCCGTTGCGCCGGCTTCAGCACCAAGAGTTTTTGCACTTCGGCACGGTTCAGGCCGTTAGGTTTTTGGCACAGTGACAACTGTACGCTGGCCAATACCTGCTCTTCCTGAACCACCACCCACAATAGCCGTTCGCCCTTTTCCAGCTCTGCCCGCACGCCGTCGAAATAGGCCAGAGCCTGCTCAGGCTGCACGCTCGCCATGAAGCCTATCGACGCGCCTTGCTTCACCGCATCTAGCAACAAATCAACCAAACCCTGACGGTAATGAGGGTAGCTTTCGGCGTTGACACGACGTAACTGGGCGGCGTTCATGGGGTGGGTCTCCTCTTTCTTGTAGGTGCAGCTTATAGGGGCGGCGAGCGCGGCGCCGAGGGCGCAGCATCGGGTGTCAAATTCAGTTGCATGAACGTCAGGTCCAGCCAGCGACCGAACTTGGTGCCGACCTCGGCCATCTGGCCGGTAATTGTAAACCCGAGGCGCTGATGCAGGCTCACGGATGCCCTGTTACCGCTTTCGATGGCGGCGACCATCATGTGCTTGTCGCACACTCGGGCGCGCTCGATCAATGCGTTCATAAGCTGTGGTCCCAGACCATTGCCACGCTGGTCGGGACGCACGTAAACCGAATGTTCAACGGTATGGCGAAAGCCATCGAACGGGCGCCAGTCACCAAATGAAGCGTAGCCGAGCACTTCTTCCTGAGCGTCGACGATCACTAGGATGGGATAGCCCTGAGCCTGTCGGGCGTCGAACCAGGCTTTACGGTTTGTAAGGTCGACTGCCTGTTCATTCCAGATCGCCGTGGTGTTAAGCACCGCGTCGTTGTAAATATCGAGAATGCCTTTGAGGTCGGCTTCCAGTGCGTCACGAATGAGGTACGTCATCAAAAAACTCTTATCCTAAAATTAGGCAATCGGTTGGTGCACGGTCACCAGTTTGGTGCC
>NZ_JAMFRV010000663.1 GCF_026224925.1 Pseudomonas sp.
GGGCTTGTCTCAGTCGGCAGTGTCGCAGCGGATCAAATTGCTGGAAGCACGGGTAGGGCAACCGGTGCTGGTTCGTGCCACGCCACCAACCCCCACCGAGATTGGCAGGCGCTTGCTCAACCATGTGCAGCAAGTACGTCTGCTTGAGCGGGACTTGCAGCGTCAGGTCCCTGCGCTGGATGATGAAGGCATGCCCGAGCGTCTGCGGATTGCCCTTAATGCCGACAGCCTGGCGACATGGTGGGCTGCCGTGGTGGGGGACTTTTGCGCGCAACAGCATTTATTGTTGGACTTGGTGGTCGAAGATCAGGACGTTGGACTCAAACGCATGCGTGCCGGAGAAGTAGCGGCGTGTTTATGCGGCAGTGAACGGCCCGTGGCGGGAGCCCGTAGCGTGTTACTCGGCGCTATGCGCTATCGTGCGCTGGCCAGTCCCGATTTTATCGCGAGGCATTTTCCGCAGGGCGTCACCGCTGAGCAGTTAGCGCGCTCGCCCGCATTGGTGTTCGGTCCTGACGACTTTCTGCAGCATCGTTACCTTGCCTCGCTGGGCGTAGAGGGTGGTTTCGAACATCATCTGTGCCCGTCGTCTGAAGGTTTTTTGCGCATGACCGAGGCTGGACTTGGTTGGGGCCTGGTGCCGGAGGTGCAAGTGCGTAATCAAATGCAGCACGGTTTGCTGGTCGAGCTGTTGCCTGATCAGCCGGTTGATGTGCCTTTGTATTGGCATCATTGGCGCAATGGCGGCCAGTTACTCACGCAACTGACCGACCTTCTGACCCAGCGAGCCGGTGAATGGCTGGTGCCGCTTGGCAATCAGTGAGCGTCAGTGGTCTTTAGCAAACAGTTGTTTCTAGCAAGCACCAGCTGTCACGAATACACAGTTAACGGAGCGGTAAATGAAGATTCTGGTCACCGGCGCGAGCGGCTTTATCGGCGGGCGCTTTGCGCGTTTCGCGCTAGAGCAAGGCTTGAGCGTACGGGTCAACGGCCGCCGCGCCGAGGGCGTCGAACATCTGGTGCGCCGTGGTGCGGAATTCGTACAGGGTGATTTGTCCGATCCCGAACTGGTCCAGCGGTTATGCCATGACGTCGAGGCGGTGGTGCATTGCGCGGGCGCGGTGGGTATCTGGGGCAAGCGCCAGACGTTCCAGCAGGGCAACGTTCAGGTGACGGAAAACGTTGTCGAAGGTTGCTTGAAGCAACAGGTTCGGCGGCTGGTGCATCTGTCGTCGCCATCGATTTATTTCGACGGGAACTCTCACCTGAACCTCAAAGAAGAGCAGGTGCCCAAACATTTCAACAATCACTACGCGGCCACTAAGTACTTGGCTGAACAAAAGGTTTTCGGTGCGGAAGAGTTTGGTCTGGAAGTCATTGCCTTGCGGCCCCGTTTTGTTACTGGCGCGGGCGATAACAGCATCTTCCCGCGCCTGCTGAACATGCAGCGCAAAAAGCGTCTTTCGATTATTGGCAATGGCCTGAACAAGGTCGACTTCACCAGCGTGCAAAACCTGAATGACGCCATTCTCAGCAGTTTGTTGGCCGCAGGTTCTGCGCTGGGCAAGGTTTACAACATCAGTAACGGTGCGCCTGTGCCACTGTGGGACGCAGTGAATTATGTGATGCGCCAGATGGACATGCCGCAGGTGACGCGTTATCGCTCGTATGGATTGGCCTACAGCGCAGCGGCCTTGAATGAAGGCGTATGTATGCTGTGGCCAGGTCGTCCGGAGCCGACGCTGTCTCGTTTGGGCATGCAAGTCATGAGCAAAGATTTCACGCTGGACATCAGTCGTGCCCGGCATTATCTCGAATACGAGCCGCGCGTTAGCTTATGGACGGCACTCGACGAGTTTTGCGGCTGGTGGAAAGCGCAACAACCCAATTGACCCTGGACGCTTTTGTAGGCGATTCGAGTGGTTATACTGCAATCCTTTCTGTCTCCGTGTCCCTTGAAGGTTTAACCAATGCGTAACGATCCTCACGACGACTTCGATGATGTACCGCACCTGAGTGCCAAAGACGACGACGATGATGATTTTGTGCCTACCGGTGGCGCCCGTGAGCGCACAACCGTGCGCTCACGCAGCACGCCTGTGGTGAACGTCAAGCGCGCTAGCACCGGGCCGATTTGGGCACTGGTCGGTGCCTTGTTCATCGCCTTTGCCGGGCTTGCCTGGTGGAGCTTTCAACAAATTTCGTTGATGGAGCAGCAGTTGGTCGCGACCCAGGAAAGCTTCGCGCGCATTAGCGAGGACGCTGCCGGTCGTTTGCAGGATATTTCCGGCAAGGTGGTCGCGACCCAGTCAGCTGCGACTAACAGCGAGGCGTTGAAGCTGCAAATCCAGAAGCTGGAAAGCAAGCTGAGTGATCAGGACAAGCAGCAAGAAGATGTATCCGGCCAGCAAGGCGAACTGGACAGTCGTTTGCAGCAGATGACCGCACAGACCAAGCAATTGCAAACCGCAAACACTCAATTGCAGGACCAGATGAAAAGCCTGGGCGCTGATTTGACTGCGCTGCAAGCGGCTCAGTCAGATTCAAAAGCCATCCAGTCGTCTCAGGCGCAACTGGATGCGCAGCTGAAAACCGTGAATGCCGATGTGGCAGCGTTGAAGAAGCAGGGTAACCCCAGCGTTGCGATCGACCGCCTTGAGCAGGAATTGCTGGTGCTTAAAAGTGAGCAGGACAACCGCCCGGCTGCGGCGTCTCAGAGTGGGGGTAGCACGGCTGAGTTTGACGCCTTTCGCGGTCAGGTCACCCGCAACATCAACACCCTGCAGAGCCAGATTCAGAACCTGCAACAGCAGATCAACGCGGCGCGTTGATCGTAGGGTAATGGTCTTTCTGTAGGACCGAATTTATTCGGGAAGGGAGCGCTGCGGTCTGTCTGATTCACCGCGCTGCAGCCTTCCCGAATAAATTCGGTCCCACAGGTAATTACCACCTCTGTAGGCTCGGAATCATTCGGGAAGAGATGCAAAAACGCCCAGACTCTAGCAAGTCAGGGCGTTTTTATTTCAGCCCCCATGCCTTACAGGCGTGGGTAGTCGATGTAGCCGACTGGGCCCTTGGCGTAGAAGGTGGCTGGAACCGGCGGATTCAGCGGCGCGTCTTGTTGCAGGCGTTCCAGCAGGTCCGGGTTGGCGATGTACGGCACGCCAAAAGCCACTGCATCCGCTTTGCCGCTGGACAGCCAGGCGTTGGCGCTGTCTTTGCTGAAGCTTTCGTTGACGATGTAGTGACCGCCAAACGCTTCTTTCAGTTGTGGCCCGAGGCTGTCGTCTGCCTCTTTCTCACGGGAGCAGATGAACGCGATACCGCGTTTGCCCAGCTCGCGAGCGATGTAGGTGAACGTCTCAGACAGGTTTGCATCGCCCATGTCATGGAGGTCGGCACGTGGAGACAAGTGCATACCCACACGGCCAGCCCCCCAAATCTCTACCACTGCATCAGTCACTTCCAGCATCAGGCGTGCACGGTTTTCCAGTGAGCCGCCGTATAGGTCGGTGCGCTGGTTGGTGCTGCTTTGCAGGAACTGGTCGAGCAGATAGCCGTTGGCGCCATGGATTTCAACACCGTCGAAGCCGGCTGCTTTGGCATTTTCTGCACCTTGACGGTAAGCATCAACCACGTCCTCGATTTCAGCCAATTCCAGCGCTCGCGGCGTCGGGTAATCAGCCAAAGGACGCACTAGGCTTACGTGGCCCGCCGGGGTAATAGCGCTTGGCGCGACCGGCGCGTCGCCGTTGAGGTACGAGGCGTGGGAAATACGCCCCACGTGCCACAGTTGCAGAACCATACGGCCGCCTGCAGCGTGTACGGCTTTGGTGATGTTGCTCCAGCCGCGAACCTGCGAGTCAGACCAAATACCTGGAGTATCCGGGTAGCCGACGCCCATCGGCGTGACCGAAGTCGCTTCGCTGATGATCAGCCCAGCCGAAGCCCGCTGAACGTAGTACTCAGCCATCAGCGCGTTGGGGACACGACCTTCGTCGGCGCGGCAGCGAGTCAAAGGCGCCATGATGACGCGGTTTGGCAGTTGCAAATCGCCCAAGGTGATCGGGTCAAAAATCGTGGTCATGATTAATCCTCTGAGTGATTAGTTAATAGCAGTAGCCACATCGGCGTTCACCGGCTGGCGGAAAGTAATAAGGGTCAATATCAGTGCAATCACGGCCAAGGCTGCTGCGGCCAACGGCACGCTACTTAAACCAAAGCCATGGGCAATCACGCTGCCGCCGACCCAGGCGCCCAACGCGTTGCCAACGTTAAACGCGCCGATATTCAGGGTCGAAATCAGGTTGGGTGCAGCTTTGCCGAAGGTCATCACGTTGATTTGCAGTGCCGGGACAGCCGCGAAACCGGCGGTGGCCCAGATGAACACGGTTATTTCAGTGGGGATCAGTGAGGCGCTGGTCCAGGTCAAAAGAGTGGAGACCACCGCCATGACGATGAACACACCAATCAACGTCCGGGACATGTTGCGATCAGCCAACTTGCCGCCAATAACGTTGCCGAGGGTCAAGCCCAGGCCGATCAGCAGCAGGGTCCAGGTGACGCCGCGCGGCGTAACGCCAGTGACTTCACCCAGCAATGGCGCCATGTAGGTGAACAGCGCGAATACCGACGCGGCAAACATCACGGTCATGCTCAATGACAGCCAGACTCCGGCGCCTCTTAGCGCTGTCAACTCGGCACGCATGTCGAGCTTTTCTTCATCGCGTTTGGCGGGCAGAAAGCGGATCAGGCCTATCAGCGAAATCACGCCAATCACCGTCACTGCGAAGAAGGTCGAGCGCCATCCGGCGTATTGACCCAGCGCTGTGCCGAGGGGAACGCCCAGCACGTTGGCCAGGGTCAGGCCGGTGAACATCATCGCCACTGCCGAAGCCCGACGGTTGGGCGCGACCAGATTGGCGGCGACCACCGAACCGATGCCGAAGAAAGCGCCGTGACACAGTGCAGTGACGACCCGAGCAAACATCAGCACGTTGTAGTCGCTGGCCAGGGCGCACAGCAGGTTGCCGATGATGAAGATCACCATCAACGACACCAACGCCGCTTTGCGTGGGAGTTTTGCGGTCACCATCGCCATGAAGGGCGCGCCGATGGCCACGCCCAAGGCGTACCCGGTGACCAGCCAGCCAGCGCCGGGAATTGAAACACCCAGGTCAGCCGCTACATCGGGCAGAAGCCCCATGATCACGAATTCTGTGGTGCCGATAGCGAAGGCGCTCAGGGCCAGCATCAGTAGCGAAAGAGGCACGAAGCGTCTCCTTGGAAAGTTTAGAAGGTCAGAGCTGTTTGCTTAACTCATGCAGGAACGCCTGGATGGTTTCTTCGTTGCGTCTGAAGAAGTGCCATTGGCCGACTTTTTTACTGGTGATCAGGCCGGCGCGTTGCAGAGTGGCTAAATGGGCAGAAACCGTGGATTGGGAAAGTCCCGCACGCTGGTCAATTTGTCCGGCACATACACCGTTCTCCAGTGAGTGTCCCTGTTCGGGGAAGTAGTGCCCCGAGTCTTTGAGCCACACGAGAATTTCGAGTCGCACAGGGTGAGCCAGGGCTTTTATTATTTCGTCGAGGTCGATAGGCATGTCGTTCTCAGATCGTGGGATAACGCTATATCGCGATGGGGCGAACTATATATCTGTATTTCGCGATATACAAATACGCAGGTGGACTAAGCGCTGCTTAAAACGCTATATCGGGTTATATCGATATAGGCTGACGTGCTGATAAGGCGTAAGCTTCGACTCATGAATTACCTTGCACACCTTCATTTGGGCGGCGAACGCCCCGCGCAATTGCTCGGCAGCCTGTATGGCGACTTCGTCAAAGGGCCGCTGCCGGGCCGCTTCACGCCTGAACTTGAATCGGCGATTCAGTTGCACCGCAGCATCGATACCTTCACCGACGCACATCCGTTGGTAAAAGAGGCGATTGCGCGCTTTCCCGCCGCACGTCGGCGTTACGCAGGCATCGTCTTGGACGTGTTCTTTGATCACTGCCTGGCGCGAGACTGGGCGCAGTATGCGGCGCAACCGCTGGACGACTTTACCCGTAGGGTTTACCAAGTGTTGGCGGCGGAACCTGCATTGCCGGAGCGTTTAGCGATGATCGCGCCACGCATGGCGGCTCAGGATTGGCTAGGTTCCTATCGTGACTTCGACGTACTGGATGCCGTGCTGCGCGGCATATCCCGACGCCTGTCGAGACCGGAAGGGCTGGCCGGCGCCATGCAAGAACTGCAGGCGCTGTACCGACCGTTGAGCGCGGACTTTGCTGAGTTTTATCCCTTGCTACAGGACTATGCTCAAGCGGCCTTGGCCGAGCGCGCCTCCTTGCGCTGAGCGGGTTGGGCGGTTTCGCCGAACAGCGCCAGATGCACGGCTTGTTGCGCCTGATACGCCAACGCGGCGCGTTCCTGTTGCTGACTGGCGATGGGTGTGAGCAGTTGGATGTGCACATCGCCCTGTTCGTTGGCAAACAAGCGGCGCAAGTGCGAGAGCAAATCATCATTGCCAATAAAGGGTGCGATAGGGCACGGCTTACCGTCGCGCAGGTAACGAATCGCCACCGGTTGCAACGGTACACCGGCGTCAATTGCGCTGGCCAACATGCGACCGTGGAACGTACGCAGGCTGCGCCCGTCGGTGGTGGTGCCTTCCGGGAATATCATCAGAGCATCGCGCTCTTGCAGGTGCCGGGTCATTTGCCCCAGCACCAGGCGGCTGTCGCCCGAACCGCGACGGATAAACAAGGTGCCGGCTTTGAGCGCCAACCAACCTGCTACCGGCCAGTTGCGTACTTCGGCTTTGGACAAAAATGACAGCGGCGCGATCATCCCCAGCAGCGGGATATCAGTCCACGACACATGATTGCTGACCCATAACATCGGCTCCCGAGGCAGTTCGCCGCTGACAGTTACGCGAAAGGGCAGCGCTGCACTCAGCCGCGCCATGAACCAGCGGGACCAGCGCTGACGACGCGCCATGGAGTCGCCGATGCTCAGCCGTTCGAGCACGCCAAACGCGCCCGCAATCGTCAGGCCCAAGGCGAGCACCCACAGCACCCGGATCA
>NZ_JAMFRV010000664.1 GCF_026224925.1 Pseudomonas sp.
AATGCGTCGAGGGCGGCGAAGGGTTCGTCCATCAGCAGAATCTTTGGCTGCATCGCCAGCGCACGGGCAATTGCCACCCGCGCTTTCATGCCCCCGGACAAGGTGTGCGGATATGCATCAGCAAAGGCACTGAGGCCGACTTTTTCCAGGTAATAACGCGCCCGCTCTTCGGCTTCGCGACGCTTCAATGTGCGTGACGCCAGCAAGGGAAACATGACGTTCTGGATCACGGTTTTCCAGGGCGGCAACTGGTCGAATTCCTGAAACACCACGATCCGATCCGGACCTGGTTCAGTGACCTGAACGCCGGCCAGGCGAATCTGCCCTTCGCTGGGCTGGATAAATCCGGCCACGGCTTTGAGCAGCGTCGACTTGCCGCAACCTGAGGGACCGAGCAAAACGAAGCGGTCGGCCGGATCGATTTCAAAACTCACTTGGTGAGTCGCCCGCACCACCCGTTCAGGGGTCCGGTATTCCAGGCTTACGCCTTGGACTTGCAGCAAGGCTTCAGCGGCGGGCTGATTGACCTGCGGCGAGATCGAGCTTTCGCTAGCCGTGTGGCTTTGCAAAACAGCATTCATGAAACGGCTCCTCCAATCAGAACGGCGCATCACCTTGGATGGTGGTGCGCAACAGCTTGCGGCGCAGTTCAGGCGGGCAACCGGCGGCAAGGTGGATCAGCGAACGGTTGTCCCAGAACACCAGATCATGGGGCTGCCATTGGTGGCGATAGACATGCTCGGGGCGCACGCTGTGGGCGTAGAGCTGGTCCAGCAATGCACGGCTTTCGTCGTCTGGCAGGCCAACGATGCGCGTGGTGAAGCCTTCGCTGACAAACAATGCTTTACGGCCGGTTTCAGGGTGCGTACGGACCACCGGATGAGTGACTTCGGCGACCTGCGCAAGTTGCTCGGCGGTCAATGTCGGGCGCCAGCTGGCGGCGTTTTTGCCCTCGCTGTAGCGCGCGGTATAGGAGTGCACCGCAGAGCGACCTTCAACGGCATCGCGAAGCGCTTGCGGGAGGGTGTCCCAGGCAAGGTGCAAGTTGGCGAACAGCGTGTCGCCGCCCTCACTTGGCAGCTCTTGCGCGTGGAGCATCGAGCCCAGGCTTGGCAGCTCTTTGTACGAAAGGTCTGAATGCCAGTATTTGCCTGCATCGCCCAAGCCCACCGGCTGACCGTTCTCGACGATATTCGAGACGATCAATATTTCCGGATGATTGGCCAGCAGGAACTGCTTGAGCACATGGATTTGCAGGATGCCAAAGCGTCGGCTGAAATCGATCTGTTGTTGCGGCGTGATCTGCTGATTTCGGAAAACCACAACGTGGTAATCCAGATGCGCTTGGTGCACGCGGGCAAAGTCAGCGTCGTTGAGCGGTGTGGATAAGTCCAGACCAACAATTTCAGCACCGACTTTCCCTTCGAAGGGGCGAACGTCGAATACTTGGCTGGCTGTGTTTACGGCGACAGAAGATGGGGAGGCTGCTGGCATGAGAACTCCGACTCCAAATGTATAGGCAATTTAGAGGCGAACTTTATAGGTATAAGAAACTTAATTTAAATACCGTTAGCGCATATGGATAGCACTGGAAACGCTAGCGGCTTTAAACACTGTAGGAGCGCGCTTGCCCGCGATGGATCGCGAAGCGATCCCAAAATGCTGGACTCGGGTTTAACAGGGAACATGAAATGTACGATTTACGACTGCTGCACAGCCGGTCGCAGGCAAGCGCGCTTACCAGGTCAGATGCATGCCAGGCACAAACAAAAACGCCGACGCTAATGAAAGCCGCCGGCGTAAAAACGTTAACGCTTGGATTCGTATCAGAACGCCGGCAATACCGCGCCATCGTACTTCTTGGCAATGAACGCTTTGACTTCAGGGCTGGTCAGCGCCTTGGCCAACTTCTGAATCGCAACACTGTTCTGATTGTCAGGGCGGGCCACGAGGAAGTTCACGTATGGCGAATCAGCACCTTCAAGAATCAACGCATCCTTTTTAGGGCTGAGCTTGGCTTCCAACGCGTAGTTAGTGTTGATCAAGTCCAGGTCAACCTGATCCAAAGCCCGCGGCAGCAATGCCGATTCCAGCTCGCGGAATTTCAGGTGCTTAGGGTTAGTCGCGATGTCTTTCGGTGTTGCCAATGCACTGGTTGGATCTTTCAGAGTGATCAAACCACCTTTCTGCAACAGCAGCAGTGCACGACCGGCGTTGCTGCCTTCGTTAGGAATGGCAACCGTGGCACCGTCTGGCAGGTCAGCCAGGCTTTTGTATTTTTTCGAGTAGCCACCGAACGGTTCAACGTGGACGCCGATGACCGTTACCAAGTTAGCTTTCTTACCGGTGTTGAAGCCGTCCAGATAAGGTTTGGTTTCGAAGTAGTTAGCGTCCAGACGTTTTTCGAAAACTTGTACGTTCGGCTGAACGTAGTCACTGAACACTTTGATTTCCAGGTCTACGCCTTCTTTGGCCAGCGCAGGCTTGATCAGCTCAAGGATCTCGGCATGCGGAACAGCTGTAGCGCCAACAACCAGTTTTTCACCGGCGTGGGCCAGGCCGATCGAAAGTGCTGCCGCCAGAGCGGTCATTAACAACGTCTTTTTCATGCAGAGTCCTTAGCGATAATCGCGGTCATCATGGGTGACGGCGTGTAGGTAGATTTGCCACCGACTTGGGTAGAACCTGCAAATCGGCGGCGTGGAGCGGACATTACCGACATTTGTTATTCCATGACAATAATTTTTAAAGCGCTGGTTATGCTTTTTAGTGCTGAGAGCGGCAAAGCGCCACTAGTCGGATTGAACAGACCCGTCTAGCCCGGCGTTTGCGCAAGACGTCGACTCAGTTGCTCGACTAATCTTTGTAATTCAGCAAGTTGACCTGGATCAGCGCGAGTAAGCAGCTGTTCTGCCTGGCGGTTGATTTGACTGATAGGGTCAGCAACGTCAGGCAGGTTGAGGTGCTCGGGAAGAATTTCATCGCCGCTGCTCACCAGCAATGCAAAGTGAATGACATTTTCCAGTTCGCGGGTGTTGCCTGGCCAGTTGTGCCATTCGAGCACTTGCTGCGCCGCCTCGCTGATCAATGGCACCGGCAAACTCAATCGTTGGCTGTAGATGCCCAAAAA
Organism: Pseudomonas sp.; assembly: GCF_026224925.1. Taxonomy (GTDB): domain Bacteria; phylum Pseudomonadota; class Gammaproteobacteria; order Pseudomonadales; family Pseudomonadaceae; genus Aquipseudomonas. Next base: position 3,131 of record NZ_JAMFRV010000664.1, read on the forward strand.
ATATTCCGCCAACGACAAAATATCGCCCACCCTTTCGCGTAACGCGGGCAACTCCAGGCTGCCTTCGCTCAGGTAATGGAAAAGCCGCTCGTTGAATTTCCCAGCCGCCACGGCTTGCGTCAAATCAAGGCTGGTCGCCGCCACCAGACGCACGTCTACCGGGCTCGGTTGTTGAGCGCCGACGCGGGTCACTTCATGATTTTCCAGCGCAGCCAGCAGTTTGGTCTGAATGGGCAACGGTAAATCGCCAATTTCATCCAGGTACAAGGTGCCACCGTTGGCCGATCCAAACCAGCCAGCACGGCTGCTGGCCAAACTGTTATGGGCGCTGGCGGTGTAACCGAACAGCTCGGCATCGGCGTAAGTTGGGCTAATAGCGCCGCAATTGACCGAGACAAACAGCCCGGTCCGGTCACTGGCGCGGTGAATGTGCCGGGCCAGCAGTTCTTTGCCGCTGCCGCTCTCGCCGCGGATCAATACCGGCAACGTACGGGGCGCCAGATGCTCGAGTTCTTCGCGCAGTTGGCGCGAGCGCGGGTCAACAAAGACCAACGCTTTGGCGCGAATACTCAGCGGGCTTTTTTCCGCATCGGGAAAGGTCAGCAAGGGCTGACCAAAGGTTTCGTGAGGGCTCATGGCGAAACTCCCGCCTGAGTCCTTGCGGACGCTCAAGCGTTAAAAATAGACAGTAGGGTCAAGTGACCCAACGAGGCATGTGATTCAAGCGCGGCGTAGGGTGTGCTGTTCCATGCGATTCTGCAGGCGATACAGGTGCGCAAAACCCTGCTCCCAACGCTGGTGCCCGGACTTCACATTGATGTGCCCGGCGCCGCTGAGGATTCCTACTTCAGCGCCCCAACCCAGCGCCAGTTCCAATGCGCGCTCAGTGCTGACCGCAGAATCGTTGTCCGAGCTGATCACTTGGGTCGGGAACGGCATTAAATGCTTGGGAATCGGCGCGAAGTTGCGTAAAGAGGGCGAACAATTTGGACGCTCTACATCTGCTGGCGCTACCAGCAACGCGCCGCGGACCTGCTGCAGCGACTGCCGTGGCGCGAGTTCGGCCCAATGTGCAACGGTGATGCAACCCAAGCTATGAGCGATGAGAATCACCGGCGTGCTGTCAGCGGCAATCGCGCGCTGCAATTCACCCACCCAGTCTTCGCGGCGCGGTTTGAGCCAGTCGGCCTGTTCCACACGAAAGCTATTGGGCAAGCTGTTCTGCCAGTGCGTCTGCCAGTGGTCGTCTGGCGACCCTTGCCAGCCCGGCACTATCAGGTAGCGGATCGACTCGTTACGCATGGGGTGCGTCTCCTGCATCTTTGCGTTCAAGTGCAAAGTATAGAGACGCGACATATATTCGTTAAGGAATAAGAAGCTATTTATTAAGATCCAAAACGAATATGCATTCTGTAATAGCGAGCTTGTCTCGGATTTCAAAGGACAGTTCAATCTCTGTCAACCTACATTGACAGCGCACGATACCGCACCAATAGTATGATAACCTTCGAGCTATTGATGACTTCCGGGAGGTAAATCATGGGGACCGTGCGTAAAACTATCACCGTGACCGACCAGCAAGATGGTTGGATTAAAGCGCAGATTGACGCTGGTAATTACACCAATGACAGCGAATACATACGCGATCTGATTCGCCGTGAGCAAGAGCGTAGCGCCGAACTTGAATTTATACGCGCTGCGCTGATCGAGGGTGAGACCAGCGGAGAGCCTCGCTCATTCGACTCCGACAAATTCAAGCAGAGAATGTTAAACACGCATGGTTGAATATCGTCTGACACCTGCCGCCGAACATGATCTTGAAGCTATCTGGACATATACCGTTCAACAGTGGGATTCAAAGCAAGCGAATCGCTACACAGACATCATTACAGCGGCCTTTTCGGAATTGGCGCAGGCGCCCAAGATGGCCCAAGCTTGTGATTATATTCGACCCGGTTATCGTCGCCTCAGCGTTGAGCGGCACATGATTTACTTTCGCATCACTGCTTATGGAATTGTGATCGTTCGTATCTTGCACGATCGAATGGATCCGCCGCGTTACCTGTGATTGCTGCGCCAAGGCGCGATTGCGGGAAATGGGAATTTACTGCACGCCAAACAAAAAGAAGGCCGCCCCCTGCCTAAGGGGCGACCCACAAAACTTTCAAACCAATCCTATCCATACTCTGTTACAGAAAAACTACTTGGCGGTGATCACCGACAATTTTGTAATCCCGGCCTTTTCAATGGAGGCCATGGCGCGCGCCACTTCGCCGTAGTTCACGCCGTCGTCGGCCTGCAGTTGCACGCGTACGTCCGGGTCTTTGGCTTTGGCGCTTTCGAGGTTGCTCTTCAGCAAGTCCGGCTGGATTTCATCCTTGTTGATGAACAGCTTGCCCTTCCCGTCGATGCTCACCACCAGCGGGTCTTTCTTTTCCGCAGGTGCTACCGCTTCAGTCTTCGGCAGGTTGATCGGGATCGAGTTGGTCAGCAGCGGTGCAGTGACGATGAACACCACCAGCAGCACCAGCATCACGTCCACCAGAGGTGTGACGTTAATCTCGCTCAGCACCTCATCAGAGTCTTGTGTGGAGAACGCCATATCAGGACGCCTCCTTCACTTTATGCGCAGGTGCTGCAACCGAGGACTTGTTCGCCGTTGGATGGATCAGCACCCGGAATGAACTCTTCTGCGCCAGGCTGTAGAAGTCATGGGCAAAGTCGTCAAGGTCGGCCGCTGTCAGTTTCAGGCGACGCAGGAAGTAGTTGTAAACCAGCACCGCCGGTACCGCGACGGCAATACCCACGCCAGTCGCGACTAACGCCGCACCAATGGGACCGGCTACCGTTTCCAGGCTCGCCGAGCCCGCTGCGCTGATGCCCTTGAGCGCTGACATGATTCCCCATACGGTACCGAACAGGCCAATGAACGGCGAGGTGCTGCCAACACTGGCGAGAACTGCCAGGCCCGTTTCCAGGGATCGGCGTTCACGGACGATCTGTTGACGCAGGGACCGCTCCAAACGGTCTTGGTGATTGATCGATTGGCTCAAATCTGCGGTGTGCGGCGTCTCGCCAACCTGGATCGCGGCGTAACCCGCCAGCGCAACACGAGCAGCGGCACCGGGCTGGGTGGTGGCTAACTCTGCTGCGGCATCAAGGCTGGAAGCCGCCCAGAATTTCTTGTGAAATTTTCGGTCCTGGGCCTTTAGGCGAGTGAATTGCACGCCCTTGAGCAAAGCCAGGCCCCAGGTAGCGACGGAGAAAAGCACTAGCAGCCAGATGACCGCGTGTTCAATGGAATCGAAAGGAGATGTCAATAAGTTCATGGCGTGGGCTCTCTTGCTTAGGCATTAGGGTCTGCTAGCGGTCGGTGGGTTATTTGATTTTGAAATCGATAGGAACGCTGACCCAGCCGTCCTGTGCGACATCGCCCTGCTTGGCCGGGACAAAGCTCCAACGCTTGACGGCGGCAATTGCCGATTCGTCGAGCTGGTCGTGGCCGCTGGTTTTCTGAACCTGGATTTCGCCCGGTTTGCCGCTGGCCAATACGTGGACGCGCAGTAGAACGGTTCCCTCCCAGCCTCGGCGCATGGCCAGCGCCGGGTATTCCGGAGCTGGGTTGTGCAAGTAACCGGCACCCGCGGATGGAGGCGTCAACGGTTTAGGTGCAGGCGGCGCTGGAGGTGCTGGCGCGGCAACCGGTTGCGCAGGTGCAGGCGGCGCTGGGGGCTGCTCAATTGGCTTCGCAACAGGTTTTGGCACCGGCTTAACGACCGGTTTGGGCTTGGGCGGTTTAGGCGGTGGCGGTGGCTTAACGGCCAGTTCATCCTCCACCGGCGGTGGTGGCTCTACGACAGGCTGCGGCGTGGGCGGCGGCGGC
>NZ_JAMFRV010000665.1 GCF_026224925.1 Pseudomonas sp.
GCTAACCCCCATCATGCCAACCACCGTCGCCGAAGGCCTTGCAGCCGAACAGAACCTGCTTGCGTCAGTCTGCGCCGGTGAGGCTGAATTTGGTTTGCTGTTTTGGCGACCAACTGATCGAGCGCTAGTGATGCCGCGTCGCATGAGCCGCCTTGCCGGTTTTGACCAGGCAACCGAAGCCTTGGCGGCTATCGGCTGGCCGATACTGCTGCGTGAAAGCGGCGGTGAACCGGTTCCGCAATCGCACGCAACAGTGAATATTGCGCTGGTGTATGCCCAGCCGCGCAGTGACAACGATCGCGATCGAATCGAAAACGCCTACGTCCGTTTGTGCCAGCCAATCTGCGACGTGCTGATCGATTTGGGCGGCGCGGCTAGCGTTGGGGAGGTCGAGGGTGCGTTTTGTGATGGACGCTTCAACGTCAATCTCGATGGTCGTAAAATGGTCGGCACCGCTCAACGCTGGCGACAAAGTCAGGGTGAGCAGCGCCCGGTGGTGTTGGCGCACGGCGCGTTGCTGCTCGATAACGAGCGCGAAGAGATGGTCGCCGCAGTCAATCTGTTCAACCAGATATGCAAACAGCCGCAGCGAGTGCGGGCCGACAGTCATGTAGCACTGCACGAAGCCTACCCAGCGCCCGGTGTACTGGAGCAACTGGCCGCACGCTATCGGAAAATGCTCGACGCGTTTTAATCCCCTTAGTGCAATTAGCGTGTACCGAACACCACCATGGTTTTACCTTTGACGTGTACCAGGTTCTGTTCTTGCAGGGCCTTGAGTACACGGCCAACCATCTCTCGTGAGCAACCTACTATTCGCCCAATTTCCTGACGGGTAATCTTGATTTGCATGCCGTCGGGGTGGGTCATGGCATCCGGCTGCTTGCACAGGTCCAACAAGCTGCGGGCTACTCGTCCGGTCACATCGAGAAACGCCAGGTCGCCGACTTTGCGTGTGGTATTGCGCAGACGCTCAGCCATTTGGCCGCCGATGGCGTACAGAATGTCTGGCTCTTGCTGCGTCACTTCACGGAATTTGCTGTAGCTGATCTCAGCCACTTCGCACTCTGTCTTGGTACGTACGCCGGCACTGCGCTCGATTGCCTGTCCAACTTGATCAAACAGTCCCAGTTCACCGAAGAAATCTCCAGCATTGAGATACGCCACGATCATCTCTCGGCCTTCTTCATCCTCAATCAGAACCGTCACGGAACCCTTGATGATAAAGAACAGCGAGTCAGAGCGATCGCCCGCGCAGATGATGTTGCTTTTAGCTGCGTAGCGATGGCGCTGACAATAGGTGAGGAGTTTGTCGAGATTCTTGATCTTGGATGTAAAGGTTATAGCGACCATGCAGGTATCCCGAAAAGAGTGCTACGCCACGAGGCATCCTAATTAGGTATCGGCTGCGCAGGTGATTTGCCGCAGCTTATCAGGACAGACTGCTGAAAATTAGGAAATTTCCTACGCCTTTATTTCGAATTGGCATTTAGAGGCAGGTCCAGCGAAAGGGCGGCCCTGTGCTAAGCTGGCGACCCTTTTTTAGCAGTGGAGTCTTGGCGATGAAGGCACGCATTCAATGGGCTGGCGAAGCCATGTTCCTCGGTGAATCCGGCAGCGGTCATGTGGTGGTGATGGACGGCGCGCCTGAGAGCGGCGGTCGTAACCTGGGCGCTCGTCCCATGGAAATGGTGCTGATCGGCTTGGGTGGCTGCAGCAATTTCGACGTGGTCAGCATCTTGAAGAAATCACGTCAGCCAATCGAAAGCTGCGAAGCCTTTCTGGAAGCCGAGCGTGCAAGCGAAGATCCAAAGGTGTTCACCAAGATTCATCTGCATTTCGTGGTCAAGGGCCGTGGCTTGAAAGACGCTCAGGTCAAGCGTGCTATTGAGCTGTCGGCGGAGAAGTATTGCTCTGCATCGATCATGCTCGGCAACGCTGGCGTAGAGATTACCCACGACTACGAAATCATCGAACTGGGCTGAACGGACACCCAAATTTCATAAAAGCGGCGCAGACTCTGGCAGACGGCTTGTTAGGTCTGCATAATGCGCCCCTTTTTCAGGGTAAGGCCCGGTTATTCAGGGCTACAATTGCGCCCGAACAGACAACCAAAATCGCCACCGCGAAGAGGTGTTAACCGTCCTACGCAGATGAGCCGTTCTTATCTGACGGGCATGCTTGATTACGCGGCTCGACCGCACAAACAAAGAGAGTTTTATCGGTGAAAAGCAAACTCAAGCTCCACGGGTTCAATAACCTGACAAAGACCTTGAGCTTCAACATCTATGACATCTGCTATGCGGAAACTCCGCAAGACCAGCAGGCTTACGTCGAGTACATCAATCGCGAGTACGACGCCGAACGCCTGACGCAGATTCTGACTGATGTGGTTGATATCATTGGCGCGAACATTTTGAACATCGCCCGCCAGGATTACGACCCACAAGGCGCCAGCGTGACCATTCTGATCTCCGAGCAGCCGGTGACACCTACCGACAGCCAGATCGAAGAGTCGCCGGGTCCGCTGCCAAAAGAAACTATTTTGGCTCACCTCGACAAAAGCCACATCACGGTGCACACCTATCCGGAAATTCACCCGGTGGATGGCATCGCGACGTTCCGCGTCGATATCGATGTGTCGACCTGTGGGGTGATCTCACCGCTTAAAGCGCTTAACTATCTGATTCACCAATTCGATTCAGACATCGTTACTGTGGATTATCGCGTGCGTGGTTTCACCCGTGACGTTGAAGGTAAAAAGCACTTCATCGACCACGAGATCAACTCAGTTCAGAACTACCTTTCTGAGGACACGCGTTCGGCCTATCAAATGATGGACGTGAACGTGTACCAAGAAAACATGTTCCACACCAAGATGCTGCTCAAGAACTTCGAACTGGATAACTATCTGTTCGGCGACGCGACCAGCAACTTGTCCGCGCAACAGCGTGATCAGGTGACCGAACGTGTGAAGCACGAAATGCTGGAGATTTTCTACGCACGGAACATGCAGGGCTAAGCAGTACCGTTCTGTAGCACATAAAAAAGGCGCCCATGGAGGCGCCTTTTTTACGTCGATCTGCCGGGATCAGATTCGATATGTACTTTTGGTCATGACCTTGGCCAGCAAACTCATGCCGAATTTGACCGGTCTTGGGAAGCGGAATCCGCCAGCTTCCAGTGCGCTTGCGGCGTGATGTTCTTCATCTGTGCGCATTTGTTCAAGAATGGCCCGAGACTTTTCGTCTTCCATAGGCAACTCCTGCAAATGTTCGTTCAAGTGTTTGCAAACTTGATCTTCGGTGGCCGCTACAAAACCGAGGCTGACTTTGTCACTGATCAAGCCAGCAACTGCGCCTATGCCAAACGACATCCCGTAAAATAGCGGGTTGAGCACGCTGGTATGACTGCCTAACTGGCGAATGCGTTGTTCGCACCACACCAGATGGTCAATCTCTTCTTCAGCTGCGTGTTCCATGGCTGCGCGTACTTTGGGCAGTTTGGCGGTCAACGCCTGGCCTTGATACAGCGCTTGCGCGCAGACTTCGCCGGTGTGGTTGATACGCATCAAGCCTGCAACGTGCCGAGTATCGGCGTCGCTCATTTTGACGTCCGGCTGAACAATGGCCGGAGAAGGACGATAGGGTTGTACGCTGAAGGGCAGCAATGTGCGCATTGCAGCATCGGCTTGCAGTAAAAGACGGTCAACAGGGGTGTAGTGACGTTCGGTAGCCATGGGCACCTCCGGATAAATCCACGGTGGCCAGTTTACCCGAATCGGCCGGGCGCGGCTTGAGCTGGATCAGTCCGCCAAGTCTGCGGATGCGGACGCGGCGGACATAAGTCATTGAAAACCTGTATTAGCCCGGCGGCCAATGCATCTGACGTTGACCCAATACGTGCATGTGAATGTGATAAACGGTCTGACCGCCTAGCTCATTACAGTTCATCGTGACCCGAAAGCCCTCGTCGCACCCCAGCTCTTTGGCCAGACGTTGCGCAGTGAACAAGATATGGCCCAGCAGGCCTTTGTCTTCTTCAGTGACATCGTTGAGGGTGCGGATCGCTTTTTTCGGTATCACCAGAAAATGCACCGGCGCTTGTGGGGCAATGTCATGAAAAGCCAGCACTTGATCGTCTTCGTAGATGATCTTCGCCGGTATCTCTCTGTTGATGATCTTGGTGAACAGAGTCTCCACAGCTATTTCTCCGTGTGAATAAGTGTTTGAGTGTAATGAGGTCGCGGGACCACGCACAGCGCTATTAGCGCGGACAGTGTGCCTTGTTGGCAGCGCCGGCGAGTTTGCGTATTACCCAGCGTGGGGTCAGGCGCGGGCTGAACGCCAATAATTTGTTGCGAAAACCAGGGATGATAATCGCCCGATTTTTTGCCAGGGCGCGGACGGTATACAGCGCAACCTCTTCGGGGCTCATCATCCTGTTGCCATCGGCCAGCTTACCCAGCTCTAGCTGAGCGGTTTTGAAAAACTCGGTACGCGTGGGACCTGGGCATAGCACTGATATCTTAACGCCGGTTTTTTTCAACTCTTCACGCAATCCTTCGGAGAAGCTCAGGACATATGCTTTGCTCGCGTGATAGCTGGTCATCCACGGGCCCGGACGGAAGGCGGCGATTGAGGCAACGTTCAGTATCTGCCCGCCACCCTGTGTCGCCATTGTGTTGCCAACAGAATGGCACAGCCGGGTGAGGGCCAAAATGTTCACATCAATCAAGTCCTGGTCCACACCCCACTCTTGAGCGAGAAACGGGCCGCACGTGCCGATACCGGCGCAATTCACCAGTAGGTCGATCTGTCGTTCGCCGTCTTCCAGCTCCAAAAGAAATCCTGAGAGTCGCAGCGGTTCGCCTAAGTCGCAGGCGCGAAACAACACTTCTACGCCGAAGCGTTGTGTCAGCTCGATGGCGATGCTTTCCAGCACTTCCCGTTGGCGAGCGACCAGAATCAGGCTGCGACCACGGCGCGCCAACGCTTCGGCCATGGCCAGGCCGATACCACTGGAGGCACCAGTAATCAGAGCGTAACGGGTCATGCACTATCTCCAGGCGGCGGGCTCTTGATCCAGGACGCTGTAAGTCGCTGGTGAGCCTGCGCGTTATTCGTCTTTATAGTCTACAGAGGGCGAGGCGCTATCGGCGGGTTGCGAAGTGTCGCTGTCATTATCGTTATCGAATGGCAGGGTATTTTCATACTCATTGGCAGTTGTCTGGACTTCGTCCTCGAAGACGCCGAGGCCGCCGCCGAAATAGCCAACCATGCCGAGTGCAACGATGAGCAGCCACATGCAGGCCAGCACCTTCACGGCCCTGCTGTTTGGCGGTTGTGGTGAGCCGTACTGATTCGGTCCCGTGTTGCCGGGAACGACCACCATCAAGATCGGGAACAAAGAGCCCACGACAGGCACAAGGTTGAGCAGTAGAAGCCAGGCCGACCAGCCCGCATCGTGTAACCGCTGGGCACCTATTTGTACACTGACGATAAAAAAGCCCACCACAGCGATCGTTGCAAACAATCCCCCGGCGATCAGGGAGCTGGTCATCAGCGCTGCGCAGGTTCCTGCGAAAATACTGGCCGCAACCATCAGCACCAAGGACCAGGCCAAATAGCGCAGCCGGCCGATCCGTCCCTGGACAGTAAAGACTTTCAATTCGGCAAACTCTGGTGTTGTCGGGGCAACTGCCGCGTTCGGCGGCGCATAAGGCGAAGACTCTGTGCGGTATGAAGCCGGATGATGAATTTCATCCAGGCTCAACACGACAGGCGGGTCGACTTCAATAGCGGCCTCAACCCCTGCCTCGTGCAGTGCATCCAGATAATGCAGGGCCTGCTCATGGGACAGCCCACGCTTGAGCGCGACCGGAGTGCCGTTGAACAATTTCCCGACTACGGATGCATCACTTTTGAACAGCTGCGCAAGGTTTAGCTTGGCGGTTTCGATCTCGACACCGTTGCGCAGCTGCCCTGCGAAGACAATCTTGAAGTGAGTTTCGGCCATGCTTGGCTTCCTTGTCTGGGATGCGCGTGGGGTCTTTACGCTGCCGTCAATGGGAGTGTCAGTGGCATGACATTACTCCCATTGAACTGCCTATTAGAACGGCCGGACCACCACCAGGATCACAATAGCCAGCAATATCAACACGGGGATTTCGTTGAACCAGCGGTAGTACACGTGACTGCGGCCGTTTTCGCCTCGGGCGAAGCGTTTCACCTGAGCGCCGCACACGTGGTGATAGCCGATCAACAAAAACACCAGCGCAAGTTTGGCATGCATCCAGTGTTGGCTGAAATAGCCACTAGGGTTAAGGCTGATCAACCAGATGCCAAACACCAATGTCGCGACCATTGCCGGGCCCATGATGCCTCGGTACAGCTTGCGTTCCATGACACAGAAACGCTCACGGCTGACGGCGTCTTCACTCAATGAGTGATAAACGAACAACCTCGGCAGATAAAACAGCCCAGCGAACCAGCAAACGATCGAAACGATGTGAAAGGCTTTCAGCCATAGATAGAGCATATTTTAGGTATTCCAAGGTTCACGGTGGCACAAATAGTAGTGGCATGTGCGTCCTTACGTCACGTTCGCGGTTGTCGCATACGCATAACGCCCATATCATCGTCGGCTTTCCAGTAGGTTCGTTGAAGGGGCAGATTTATGGTCAAGGTCGGAATCGTCGGCGGCACGGGTTACACCGGGGTCGAGCTGCTGCGTCTGTTGGCACAGCATCCACAAGCCGAGGTGGTAGTTATCACCTCTCGCTCTGAGGCGGGGTTGCCTGTAGCCGATCTCTACCCAAATCTGCGAGGCCACTACGACGGCCTGACCTTCAGCGTTCCGGATGTTGCGACGTTAGGCGCCTGCGACGTGGTGTTCTTCTCGACACCGCACGGGGTTGCTCACGCGCTGGCTGGCGAACTGCTGAATGCCGGTACCAAAGTCATCGACCTGTCTGCAGACTTCCGTTTGCAGGACGCTGACGAGTGGGCCAAGTGGTACGGCCAGCCTCATGGCGCACCTGAATTGCTGGAAGAAGCGGTTTACGGGCTGCCTGAGGTGAATCGCGAGCGGATCAAAACCGCACGTTTGATCGCTGTACCTGGCTGCTATCCAACTGCGACGCAATTGGGTTTCCTGCCATTGCTTGAAGCGGGCTTGGCTGATAACTCGCGGTTGATCGCCGACTGTAAGTCTGGCGTAAGCGGCGCGGGCCGTGGTTTGAGTGTTGGGTCTTTGTACGCCGAGGCCAGCGAAAGCTTCAAAGCTTATGCCGTTAAAGGGCACCGTCATCTCCCTGAAATTACCCAGGGTTTGCGGCGTGCGGCGGGTGGCGATGTCGCTTTGACCTTCGTGCCACACCTGACGCCAATGATTCGCGGCATTCACTCAACCCTTTACGCCACCGTGGTGGATAAGTCGGTTGATCTGCAGGCGCTGTTTGAAAAGCGCTATGCCAACGAGCCGTTTGTTGACGTGATGCCAGCTGGCAGCCATCCGGAAACCCGCAGTGTGCGGGGCGCCAACGTCTGCCGTATTGCTGTGCATCGTCCACAGGGTGGCGATTTGGTGGTGGTGTTGTCGGTTATCGACAATCTGGTGAAAGGTGCTTCAGGCCAAGCTGTTCAGAACATGAACATCATGTTCGGCCTGGATGAGCGGCTGGGTCTTTCCCATGCGGCCATGTTGCCTTAAGGGCCGCGGCAACCTACAAGCTGCGAGTGATCGGCTTTGTCTTGCAGCTTGTCGCTTGCAGCATGAAGCTGTTCCTACAATAGTTGACCAATTTACTAGGACAAGCGGATAATGCGCGTCATTACGCATTGTTGCGGCCTAGTGCCGGGAGATAATTAGCATGAGCGTCGAAACCTTTACTCCAACGGCGATGGAATTCACCCACGGTGCCGCGCACAAGGTGAAGACTCTGGTCGATGAAGAGGGCAATGATCGCCTGAAACTGCGCGTATTCGTAACTGGTGGTGGCTGTTCAGGTTTCCAGTATGGCTTCACTTTCGATGAAGACATTGCTGATGACGACACCATCATTGAACGTGACGGTGTCAGCCTTGTAGTCGACCCAATGAGCTTCCAGTACCTGGCAGGCGCAGAAGTGGATTATCAGGAAGGCTTGGAAGGATCCCGCTTTGTGATCAAAAACCCGAATGCGTCCACTACCTGTGGTTGCGGGTCTTCATTCTCAGTCTGATATTTCGGATTGGGATGCAGGGTTTTTAGAAAATGCGCCGCACTCCCGTGCGGCGTTTTGCTATGTGCGTCAGGCTGGGTAGATAGCGCCAAGTACGCGTAAGCCCCGAGCACCGGTCACCGTTGGCCGGTTAGCGGGCACACCCTCCAGGCAGCAATGCGCCAACCAGGCGAAGGCCATTGCCTCGACCCAGTCTGGGTCGACACCGTACAGCGCTGTGCTGCTGACTTTTGTGTTTGGCAATAAAGCGGCGAGTCTAGCCATCAACGTTGCGTTATGCGCACCCCCTCCGCAGATCAACAATTCATCCGTGACGGCTTGGGCGATCTGCAGCGACTGGGTAATCGTCAGCGCAGTCAGTTCCGTCAGCGTTGCCTGAATGTTTTCCGGCGGGAAGCTTGGCAGTTGAAACAAGTGGTGTTGCAGCCAGCTCAAGTTGAATACTTCACGGCCGGTACTTTTTGGACCTTGGGTCAGAAAGAACGGATCGCTGAGCAGGGAGTGCAGTAAGGCAGGCTCTACCTGTCCGCTTGCGGCCCAAGCGCCGTCCTGATCGTAATTTTGGCCGAGCTGAGTTTGTATCCATGCATCAATCAAGACGTTGCCCGGCCCACAATCAAATCCTGCCACCGGCCTGTCGGGCTCGATCAGGCTCAGGTTGCTGAAGCCGCCGATGTTGAGTACAGCCCGGTGGTCTTGCGGTGTGCCGAGGGGTTTATCGAAGAGAGCTTCATGGAACGCCGGAACCAAGGGCGCCCCTTGTCCACCTGCGGCGACATCCCTGCGGCGGAAGTCGCTGACGACCGTAATTTCAGTCAGCTCAGCGAGTAGGGCAGGGTTGCCTATCTGAATGGTGAATCCGCGGGCTGGTTCATGCCGAATGGTTTGGCCATGACTGCCGATAGCGCGTATCTCACCGGGAGAGCGATGCTCCTGTTCAAGTAGCGCAAGTACGCCCTGGGCCGCCAAACGTACCCATTTTTGCTCGGCGATTGCCGCACGAGCAAGTTCGTCCGGGCCACTGGCGCACAAACCCAATAGCTCGGCGCGCAAGTCATCCGGCATGGGGATGTAGTGTGTTGCCACCAAGGTGGGCTTGTCGCCCTGCTCGACAAGAGCGATATCCAGTCCATCGAGGCTGGTTCCTGACATCACACCTATATAGAAAGCCATTTTTTACCTCTTGCTGGAGGCCAGCATGGTGGCCTTTTCTTGGTCCATGCGCGCCATCAATGGCTGACTTAGCTGCAGGAATCGTTGTTTTTCAGCTTTGGCAATTGGATCGGCCATTGGCAGCTTCTGACCCAAGGGGTCGACATGAACGCCGTTGACCTGAAATTCATAGTGCAAATGCGGGCCCGTTGACAGGCCTGTAGTACCAATATAGCCAATTATCTGGCCTTGCTTAACGGTACTGCCAGTCTGTATGCCTTTGGCGAACCCTTGCATGTGACCGTAAAGCGTTCGGTAAGTATCCCCGTGTTGCAAAATAACGGTATTGCCGTAGCCGCCTTTACGTCCGGCCAGCAATACCTTGCCATCACCGGTGGCCTTGATCGGAGTGCCACGCGGCGCGGCGTAATCGACGCCTTGGTGAGCGCGGATCTTGTTCAGAATCGGATGCTTGCGGCCCATGGAAAACAGGGAGCTGATGCGGGCGAAATCCACCGGAGTGCGGATGAATGCCTTGCGCATACTATTGCCTTCAGCCGTGTAGTAATTGGTATTGCCTTGTTTATTGGTGTAACGGATCGCGGAGTAGCTCTTGCCGCGGTTCGTAAATCTGGCTGATACGATATTACCTGTACCGACCGTCTTGCCGTTTATAACTTTCTGTTCATACACGACATCGAACTCATCACCCTGACGAATATCTTGGGCGAAATCGATGTCGTAGCCAAAGATGCTGGCCATGTCCATGGTCATGCTATGGGACAGGCCGGCGCGTTGGGCAGAAAGAGACAGGGAGCTACTAATGACGCCATGCGCATAAGCGGTGCGTACGTTTGGCTTGGTGATTTCTCGATTGAATGCATAGCCTTTGTCGGTCTTGGAAAGGCTGATGCTCTCAAGATCGCTGACATTGCTGTGCAATTGCTTGAGCTGTCCGTCGGGGGAGAGTTCAAATTGCAGTATCTGTCCGTGTTTGAGTTGGCTAAATTGCTTGGCTTGTTTATCGCTGGCTAGAACGTCGTGGACGGTACCGGCAGGGAGGCCGACCTTCTCAAACAAGGTCGATAAGGTATCGCCCTTGGAGACCACAACTTCTTTGTGATTTGGGTTCTTGGCAGTAGTGGGAACAGTGGGCTCTGCTGCTCTAGGTTCCGTGGTTGCGGTTTCCTGTGAGTTGTCGGCACTGTTTTCTATTTGGGCGAAGGGCGAAGCGGTTGTTTCAGGTGTGGCCTGAAGCGGATCTTGAGCGTCTTGTTGTTCAGTCAGTTGGTCGGCAGATGTTTCGAGGTCGCGGTTTAAAGTGGTTTTTTTGGCTTCCACGTCGCTCGACGGGAAAACCAGAAGCGCCAGGCTTAGCAGCGCGGCGATGCCGCTGGCAGCTAAAAGGTGGCTCTTCGGATAAAGCGGGGGCGCTTTAGGCGGTGTGTTGATCATAGGTAGTTTTGACTTTGAAGAGGTGAATTGGAAAAGATGAATGACATGATGAAGATTAAATAACTGTATAAAATATAACCAAATCATGCTCGAAGCAACCCTGCGAATGGATGAGATCCCTATTCGTCAGCAGGTGCTGGGCAAAACTTGTAATTGAACACTGATCTTGTATGGTTGGTGCCCATTTGAAACGAGCTAAAACGGGGCGGACATGAAATCGGTTGAAGAGCAGCTGGCGCTAATCAAGCGCGGTGCGGATGAACTCCTGGTCGAGTCCGAACTGGTAGAAAAGCTTAAGCGTGGTCAGCCATTGCGAATCAAGGCCGGGTTCGACCCGACTGCCCCTGATCTGCATTTGGGTCATACCGTGCTTATTAATAAGCTGCGCCAATTCCAGGAGCTGGGCCATCAGGTCATTTTCCTGATTGGTGACTTCACTGGCATGATCGGCGACCCGAGCGGCAAAAGTGCTACGCGTCCTCCGCTGACGCGTGAGCAGGTGTTGTCTAACGCCGAAACCTATAAAACCCAGGTCTTTAAGATCCTTGATCCAGCCAAAACCGAGGTGGCATTCAACTCCACCTGGATGGATCAGATGAGTTCTGCTGACTTCATCCGCTTGTCTTCGCAATACACGGTGGCGCGGATGCTTGAGCGGGATGACTTCCATAAGCGTTATTCGACCAATCAGCCGATCGCTATCCATGAGTTCATGTATCCGCTGGTTCAGGGTTATGACTCGGTAGCGCTGCGCGCCGATGTGGAACTGGGTGGTACCGATCAGAAATTCAATCTGCTGATGGGGCGTGAGTTGCAGCGTGCGTACGGGCAAGAAGCCCAATGCATTCTGACAATGCCTTTGTTGGAAGGGCTGGATGGCGTGAAGAAGATGTCCAAATCCCTGGGTAACTATGTGGGGATACAGGAAGCGCCAGGCATCATGTACAGCAAGCTGGTGTCGATCCCGGATGCGCTGATGTGGCGTTACTTCGAGTTGTTGAGCTTTCTGTCCATGGATGAGATCAATGCCTTTAAGGCTGATGTCGCAGCCGGTTCGAATCCGCGTGATATCAAGATCAAGCTGGCGGAAGAAATTGTTGCGCGGTTCCACGGTGAAGAGGCGGCTGCCTCGGCCCATCGTTCGGCGGGTAACCGCATGAAGGAAGGTGAGCTTCCTGATGATCTGCCTGAGATCAGCATTGTCGGTGTCGAAGACATGCCTATTGGTGCTGTCCTTAATAAGGCAGGACTGGTCAAGAACTCTGCGGTTGCGCGAGACCTGTTGGCTTCGGGCGGTGTGCGTATAGATGGTGAGGTTGTGGATCGTGGGTTTGTCTTCAAGCTCGGCGCCACCCACGTTTGCCAGGCTGGCAAGAAGGCTTTCGGGCGAATTACGCTTAATTTGGAATAAGCGTCGATTAAGCCTTGACGTAACTTTTTCTGGGCCTATAATTCGCACCTCTTCCGGAGCAGATGAAACGGAAACTCCTTGGTAATCA